>CAKUSF010000043.1 GCA_934678915.1 uncultured Bacteroidales bacterium | reverse complement strand
GATGATCAGCTTGATTTCAAGACAATCTTCGGTAGTGCCAAGCAGGGCTGGATGTCGGACGATTGGAAGAATCCTACCTCTGACATCACTCCGCTCTTGGATGCAATCCTTTCGGAAATTCCTGCCCCTAAAGTAGTTGAGGGTACCCCTCAACTTCAGGTAACCTCTCTTGAATATTCTCCTTACGTGGGCCGTATCGCAGTCGGTAAACTAACTAGAGGAGTCCTCAAAACTGGCCAACAGGTCTGCCTTTGCAAGAGGTATGACGTTGTCGAGAAGCACAAAATCAAGCAGCTCATGGTCTTTGATGGTCTCGGAAAAGCAAACGTGGACACTGTCCAGTGCGGTGACATCTGTGCTGTTGTCGGCATTGATGGCTTTGAAATTGGTGACACTATCGCTGACAGCGAGAATCCAGAGGCTCTTCCTCCAATCTCCATTGATGAGCCTACAATGAGCATGCTCTTTACGATCAATAACTCTCCATTCTTTGGCAAGGATGGCAAGTACGTGACTTCAAGGCACATTAAAGACCGTCTAGACAAAGAGTTGGAAAAGAACCTTGCCCTCAAGGTAAAACCGGGACTCAATGCGGACTCATTTGTGGTCTATGGACGTGGAGTGCTCCATCTTTCAGTGCTAATTGAAGAGATGCGTCGAGAGGGATTCGAGCTTCAGGTCGGTCAGCCTAAGGTGTTGGACAAGACAATTAATGGGCAACGCTGCGAACCTATCGAGGATCTTTCCATTGAGGTTCCGGAGCAATTCGTTGGAGCTGCCATTGAGCTTGCTACCCGCAGGAAGGGTGCACTTCTGCACATGGAGCCTAGGGGAGACAGGACTCTACTTAACTTCGACATTCCGACCCGTGGACTTATGGGGCTTAGGAGCAACCTCTTGACTGCCTCTCAAGGTGAGGCCATCATGGCGCACAGATTCAAGGAGTACCAGCCTTACAAGGGTGAGATAGAGAATAGAACTAACGGTTCGCTCGTGTCCCTTGAGACGGGCACCGCGATAGCATATTCAATGAACAAACTTTTGGACAGAGGTAAGTTCTTCATTGATCCGGGTGACGAGATTTACTGCGGTGAGGTTGTTGGTGAGCACACGAGGGAGAGAGATCTCAACATCAACATCTGCAAGACCAAGAAGCTTACCAACGTGCGTGCCGCCGGCTCCGATGAGAAGGTAGTACTGCCGCCACCGGTGAAGATGTCGTTGGAGGAGATGCTTGAGTATATTCGTGAAGATGAACTCGTTGAGGTGACTCCACACCATCTGCGGATGCGCAAGATCCTTCTTGATCCGATGGACAGGAAGCGTTCGGGCAACTCTGGCGATGATGAATAGTCAAACTATTCAAGAAAAGATTTTATTTTCGGAAAATTTTTCATACCTTTGCAACCCTTAATCTGTTTAGCGGATCGATGGATAATATTTTTATAGTTCCTTTAAATGGATTAGCCCAAGGGCAGACTGAGTTTCGCTTTAGGGCAGGAAAAGAGTTCTTTGAGCGTTTTGAGAATTCAGAAATACTGGATGCGGATTTGAATGTGGTTGTCACTGCTGAGAAGTCCGGACACTTCATCGGGGTTGATTGTGATGTTGATGGTGTCGTGACTGTGGCATGTGATAGATGCTTGGAAGAGTTGACACTGCCAGTTGAGACGGGTTTCAGACTAAGTGTCAAATTTGGGGAAGAACCTGCTGTCAGTTCTGATCCCGCAGAAGGTGAAAGGGAAATAGTTTGGCTTCCAGAATCGGACGCGGATTTAGACATCGGTCAGATTGTTTATGATTATGTGTGTCTGTCGCTTCCTGTTCAGAGAGTTCATCCAGAAGGAGGATGTAATCCTGAGGCTATGAAATATCTGAATTCTGATCATGCCCAAGAGGACGATTTTCAAAGCAAGGATTCTTCATTGCCGTTTGCGTCACTGAAGGATTTGATGGACAAAATGAAATAATAAATTTAAGAATATTTAACTATGGCACATCCGAAACACAAAGTCTCAAAGCAGAGAAGAGACAAGAGAAGAACCCACGACTTTGCTCCGGTTCCTACTCTCGCTACCTGCCCTAACTGCGGCGCAACAGTGATGTATCATCACATTTGCCCTGAGTGCGGTTACTACAGAGGACGTCAGATCATCGAGAAGAGCGCGGAGTAGTCTCTTCGGTAGAAAACTAATGGTCCCATAGTTCAACGGATAGAACGGAGGTTTCCTAAACCTTAAATATAGGTTCGATTCCTATTGGGACTACAAAAGAGGTTCGCTAAATCAGTGAGCCTCTTTTGCGTATTTGGATAATTTGAATATTCTGAGTAATTTCGTATCACATTTAGAGGAAGTCCGATTATGCCGTCACAGATGCTGCCCTCATTGTTGCTTTACATCTTGGCACTAGGTTACACCCCAGGGCCGTCCAATCTGTGCGCTTTCCATTCTGGAATCCATTTCGGACGAAGACATGCTATGAGAGTGTGGTGGGGATTTGTCATTGGCTTCCTGTTTATTGACATCACTCTTGTTCTAGTAACGCATTTCCTAGGTGATGCTCTTGGCCCTTATGTGAAGTGGCTCTCTTACGCAGGTGCCCTCTACATGCTTTGTCTTGCGGTTATGATTATCGTCAAATCGGGTCAATCCAAGGAGGACATGGCTAGGTCCTGTACTGTCAAGACCGGAATCCTTATCGAAGTCACCAATGCTAAAGTCTGGATGTTCTGTCTGACCGCTCTAGGAACATTTGTGCTGCCATATTCAAGTTCCTTGATTGAACTTGCCAAAGTCGGAGCTTTGCTGACGCTTGCTGGACCTGTCGCTAACTTTGTCTGGCTTGTCGCTGGATCTGGACTTAACAGCTTGACAGAGAAGTATGGTCGTCTGATTGACACAATCCTTGCCGGAGCCCTTGTCTTTTGCGCTGTGATGCTTGTGCTCTAATCGTCAGCCGCGTGGGAAACGGACTGTGAAGCATGCACCTTTGAGAGAGAATGATTTCGAATAGAAGATTTCTCCGTTGCACTTTTCGAGAATATTCCTGCAAATAGAAAGACCTAAGCCGGTTCCGTTGCTCTTCGTCGTGAAGTTAGGAGTGAATAGTTTGGAACGATTCTCCTCGCTGACCCCTGGCCCATTGTCCTCGAAAACTATGTCGTAGAATCCATCTTTGGAGGACAGCCTCAAAGAGATGACAATCCGTCCTGGCATGAGGTCCTGCCCTTTCTCTTTGCTTTCGGCCTGAGCGTTTTCAATTGCCTGTACTGCGTTGTTGATTAGATTGACAAACACTCTGGTCAGTTGCGGCTTCGGCCCCATGACGGTGGCGTTGTCGAGCCCCATGTAAGAGAACTTGATGTTGTCTCGGCTGTCGAACAGATCAATTTCTTCTTTCAAAAGCTTGTCAAGATTGATCTCCACTGGCTCTTCGGTGTAGAGTTTCGCGAAAGTAGAGAACTCGTTGGCGGTGTCAGCTAGAAGGTCGATTTGCTTGAGGACCTCTTCGGAGATTTCATCAAATCTGTCTGCCCATGCAGGATTGCCGTTTTTCTTCATTCTTATCAATCTCTGAATCTGGAGTTTGATAGGGGTGAGAGGATTCTTGATCTCATGGGCAACCTGACGTGCCATCGTAGCCCATGCCTTGTCTCTTTCAGCCTGAGTAAGTTTTCTGGTTGAGTTGTAAAGGTCGTGGACCATCAGATTGTAGGCACGAACGAGACGAGCGACTTCGTCATCTCTCTCATAGACAATGTACTCAAGATTGTTGATGCTGGCTGCATTCATTTTCCTACCCATTTCAGACAGAGGCTTGAACATCTTGTCAACTGCCTTGGCAAGGATTACCCTTGCCAGAAGCAGCAAAATCATGAAGACCGTGATGATAGTGATGGAATGAAGTACGGCTTCCGACTTGAAATCAAAACTTTCATCCGTGAACGGAGAACACATGATTGCTATCATCTTGCCATGCGCATTGAACACTGGCGCATAGAGGAAATTCGTTCGTTTTGAACCGATTCTCTCTTTGCTGATGTAGTACCTTTTGTTCTTGAATATGATATTCTCATAAGCCTCAGGACTCATCCTTGACCCTAGCATCATCATGTCGAACACTTCCGGAGTTGTGGACCGGAACTCTTTACCACTTGTTGTGTAGAGAGTTATGTCTGATTTCATGGTGTTACTTATGTCTTCAAGGATGCTAGATGCTTCCTGAGCACTGAACTCATTGAAATCCTGAATATAGCGACATCTAGCCTGAAGCAAAGTCTGAAGTGAGGTAATCTTGTCGGCCATCGAGGATTTAAGGTTTGCGTTGTTCCTTCTATAGACGAACAGAACGCTGACGGCAGCCAAAGCGATAAGAGTCATGATCAGAGCTAGCATCATGGCCGCATTGATCCTTGATTTGTAGTAGTTGCTCTCGTGCTGCTTTGGATGGATGCGAGTCAGAGTCAGGAGGGTCAGACAGAAGTAGAAGACAAGTGTCAAGAAA
Organism: uncultured Bacteroidales bacterium; assembly: GCA_934678915.1. Taxonomy (GTDB): domain Bacteria; phylum Bacteroidota; class Bacteroidia; order Bacteroidales; family UBA932; genus Cryptobacteroides. The sequence goes on along the minus strand of CAKUSF010000043.1, from coordinate 11,444 downwards.
AGGAAGGCCACGCAGTAGGAAAAATCCTCGGTCTTTGACCTAGAGACAATGATTAAGTCATTGTTTGAGATCCTATTGACGAAATGTGTGTAGCCGTTCATTCGCACAACCCCGTCAGTGGCGGCCTCTATCTCTAGTTCAAGTTCCTCATCTACTATAGTCGGGTAGGAATAGTTACCTTTGTAGGATGCCAATGTCTTTCTGGAATATTTGGCATAGGAGTACCTTGCCGGAATCAGGACATCTCCAGGAGCAGAATAGCCGAGAAGTTGTGAGTACCCCTTGTTTTCGCGGTTTGACTTAGGAGACACCGTAAGAAGCATCATTGTCACACCGTTCCCTGAATTATAGTAGGCGAAACTTCCCGTATAGAGACTATGCCCACCGGCATCTCGAATGTACCTGAATCGCGACCCCTCAGAGATGGGGGCGCCTCTAGTTACCATATTAGTAAAATAGGCGATGGCAGCCTGACTGTTCTCGTTTTCCGGGAATAGCTCCACCATGAAGTCATAGTCTTGGGCAATCCTCATCAAGTGATTTTCAATGATTCTGTTGAGAATGATGCCGTTAGAGTTCGGAATTACCGCAAGAGTGGAAATCACCTGGTCAGAGGCTATCTTTTCTTCCACTCTTCGTAATTCAAGCTCCAGACTGATGTCTCTTTCCATCGAAAGTCTGTTAGCCCACACGTTGACTCTATTCTGCTCTTTCTTGAATCCTAAGGTCCCTGCCATGACCACCATGTAGGCCGCGAACGCGATGGCGGTGATAATCCTGCTTCCGGCTGAAAAGAAGTCGTGCCGGACACCCCCGAACAAATGTTTGAGTGCCGGCATGATCATCTGGGTCAGAAGCGGCACTGTCATCAGTAACCCGATTAGTGTCAGATAGACAAGCAGACTGAATATGTTTAAGTCATTAAGCCGGTAAAGCTCAAGTGAAATGTTGGAGTTTAATATGATGCTTCTGAAAATTACGTGCACAAAGGCTAGCACCCCAGCAATCATGAGAAAATTGATTACCGTGTAGGTGACGAGGCAAGCCTTGCTGTGTTTGGCACTGAGTATTCTTCGGTAGATGTCGTTCCTTGTGACGAATGTGCAGCAGACACTAAGTACAATGAGTAACGAGGCAATCAGCACAGCCCCTAATGAATTGAACAACTGTCCATCGGCATAGACGGTAGGAGAGAATAGAGGTGCACTGTTCTTCATGTTCTCTCCCCAAAGATAGGTTGCCGTTATTACGATGAATAGCCCTGCAAGCACGATTAGAAGCCGTTTCAGACTCCTTTTCTGGGCTAGATGGAGCAGTGATGCAATGATGAAGCATGCTATCGCGAACCATATCATTGTAGAGTGCATGGCCGCGGATTGGCCTGCAACAGAGTCAACTACAATTTTGAACACAGGTTTCCCATCAATGACAGTCGCAGATCCACTGCTTTCTGACAGAGGAACAATTAGGTAATTTCTACCAAGTCCAAGTTTTTTGTTGACTCCATTCGGACTGTCCTCCGACATTGAATCGACTATCTCAAGGCCAGCAATTACTTTCCTGCTGCCAAGGGTCTCTGCTTTGACCAAGAACCATTTCTGACCGTAATTGACAAATGTTACCTCTGAAGTCACTTCCGCGAGAGGGGAGTAGATGCTTTCTCTAGGTTTGGACAGCCTTGAGAACACGATCCCTGAACCGATGTTGTCGTTCCTTACAGGGAACTGATTGCTCCAGGACTGAAGCGTGTCGTCAATGTACCTGTAGATGACCATGTCAGAAGGAACATCATTATGTCCGGCCCATGTCCTACGATCTGCGGTAAGAGCTGAACTGATGTACTCGTCAAGGATGTGCATGCGATGAGTCACGCTCCTGCTGACTCTGAGAGCTTCCCTTTCAGTGTTGCCGGGAAGTTTGCTGACGGACAGCGAGAATGCGAGAAGGATGACAGCGATAGCCAAAAATCCTCCCGCGAGACAGTTCCTTATGCCAAATCTTCTTCTCATTCGTGGTGATAAGGTTCCCCTCTGATAATAGTGAACGCACGGTAGAGCTGCTCTACGAATATTACCCTGACCATCTGATGTGAGAATGTCATCCTTGACAAGGAGATCTTTCCATCGCATCTGGAATAGACCGCATCCGAGAATCCGTAAGCTCCTCCAATCACAAATACAACATCTTTGCCACCACTGATCATGGATTTCCTGATTTGTTCCGCAAATTCGATTGAACGGTATTCTTTACCATGTTCGTCCAAAAGGATAACCCTATCTGAGGGCCTGATGCTGCGAAGGATCAGTTCTCCTTCTTTCTCCTTGATCTGCGATTTCGTGAGGGCGGAGGTGTTCTTCAATTCAGGAATCTCATAGACGCTGAAAGGCACGTAGTGCGTCAGTCTGGAGGAATATGTTTCCAGACCTTTCCGTACCCATTCAATGTCGGTTTTCCCGACTGTAAGCAGCGTGATCTTCATCTCCGCAAATTTAATGAAGATGTCTCTATTATTCAAGAAAATAGTTTTAGAAAGTTGGCTCGGAATTTGTAATAAAGGCTCTTTTATTATGAAGGTTTTCGTGAGGATATTCACCGTCCTTTCGGTGCTTCTATCATGCTTCAACGGCAATGCTGCCGCTGACAGCTATGATGTTTTCGTACCGATAGCAAAGTACTTGGGACGAGGTGACGCGGAGAGATTGTCAGCTTGGTTCGATGACAACCTTGAGATTACAATCATGTCCACGACCAACGACTCTAGCAAGAATCAGGCGAAGCAAATCCTCAAAGCCTTCTTCGACAATCACAATCCTCGCTCGTTCGAGATAGGCCATACTGCTTCGCGCTCCAATTCGAAGTACGCTTTGGGCTTTCTGAATGCAGGAGGAGAAGTTTTTGAGGTGACGATTTTTGTCAGTGACTGCGGTGGACGGTATAAAATCCAGCAATTGAAGATAGACAGGATTCGATAATCTCAGCATTACTTCCCAAATCATGACGTTCAACTTAAGACAAATAATAGGAATCCTATCTGTAACCATTCTCACGATGACCCTTTACCTGCCTGACGCCTCGGCACAGGCTACAAAGGTCAAGGGCCGCGTGACGGACGCATCTACTGGTGAGGGTATCCCGTTCGCAGGCATTTACTTCAAGAACTCAACAGTCGGAGTCTCGGCAGACATTGACGGCTATTACTTTCTTGAGACGAGAGACACTCTGTCTTTGCTCTCGGCCTCGATTCTAGGCTATGAAGAGGAGGTCCGGAAAGTGACAAGGCACGGATTCAACGAAGTTAATTTTAGCCTCACTCCAATCCATAGCGAACTCAATGCAGCTGTAGTGAAGCCTGATGACCGTTACATCCGGTCGATACTACGGAAAATAGATGAGTCTAAGTCCCGAAACAATCCTGAGAAGAGGCAGATGTACAATTGTGACGTCTACACAAAGATGGAACTTGATGTTACCAATCCGGAAAGTCCGATGATCAGTAAATTCCTTCCAAAGGATTTCAAGTTCGTCTATGACTACATGGACACCTCTGTGGTGTCCGGAATGCCATTTCTTCCGGTGCTGATCTCAGAGACGACATCTAAATACTATCACAGGAAGGATCCTCCGTCCAACAGGGAGATAATCAAGGCGACCAGAATTTCCGGTGTGGACAAGAACCCGGTGTTGGCGCAGTTTACTGGTAACATGTACGTCAAGACCAACTTCTACGATAACTACATCAACATATTCCAAGTTGAGATTCCGTCTCCTCTGTCTTCTTCCGGTACGACTTATTATAACTACTATCTGGTTGATAGCCTGAATATTGACGGACGCAAGACGTACAAAATTCGTTTCCATCCTTCCAAATGGGTGTCCTCTCCGACCTTTGATGGGGAGATGTCTATTGATGCTAAGGAATATGCTCTAAGGGATATCCATGTGCGCCTGAAGAAAGGTTCCAATGTGAACTGGGTCAGGGATTTGACCATAGATGTTGAAAACTGTCGCCTTGCGGATTCGACATGGTTCTACAAGCAGGACAAGATGTACGTGGATTTCTCGCCAACAATGCGTGATTCCTCGAAGATTGTCACTTTCCTAGGCAACCGTCAGATAGACTATTCCAATCCGGATTTCGTGACCTCCTACAAGGAAGATAAGGAAGACATAAGTGCTCAAGTTCTGGCTGGCAAAGATGTCATCAACAATGATGAGGGGTATTGGCAGAGTGTGCGACCTTTCCCTTTGAGTGAAAAGGAAAAGGGAATATACAACATGGTGGACTCCATTAAGAATGTGCCTCTGTACAAGGATGTCTATGCATTGGCGGACATGGTAGTCAACGGTTTCCTCAACACGAAATATGTCGGATTTGGTCCATACTCGTCCTTGTTTAGCTTCAATGAGCTGGAGGGAGGGCGTGCCCAATTGGGCATCAGGACAACTAAGAAGCTCAGTAGGAAGTTCAGGCTCATGGGGTATGCCGCCTATGGCTTCAAGGATAAGACGCTGAAAGGTGGCGGTTCATTCGAGTACATGTTCAACAACCAGCCAACCAATAAGCTGATGCTTTCGTACAAGCATGATGTGATGCAGCTTGGCAAAGGGCCAACGATTTATGGAAGTGGAAGTCTGATGTCTTCGATTCTCGCCAAGGCCAACAGCCAGAAAATGAGTATGGTGAACGACTATGCCCTTTCCTGGCAGAAGGAGTGGTCCCAGAATTTCAACATGATCCTTGCTTTAGAGAGCCGTAGGATATTCTCGAACATATTCGTGCCTATGGTCTCGCCAGACGGGGAGGTTTTCAATTCCGTCGGGTACAATCAGGCTCACATGCAGCTTCGTTTCTCAAAGGATGAGATTGTCACCAGAGGTACGTTCGAGAAGCATTACATGTACTCAAAGTACCCTGTTGTGACATTGGATTTCATAGGGTCCACTAAAGGAATAGGGAAGAATGAATATTCTTACTTCCGTCCCGAATTGACAATCCACTACACTTTGCCGATTCCTCCAGTTGGACTTTCTAAGTTTGACTTGAACACAGGAATGGTTGTTGGGAAAGTGCCGTATCCGATGCTTAAGATTCATGAAGGAAACGGAACCTACACATTCTCAAGATATTCATTTGCCTGCATGGACTACTATGAGTTTGCCTCGGACCTTTGGACAACCCTTTTCTGGGAGCATAATTTCAAAGGCTTTTTCCTTGGTAAGATTCCTTTACTGAGAAGATTGCAGTGGAGGGAAGTGGCTTCGCTAAGAGCCGCTTACGGAACCATACGCAAGCAGAACAATGGAATTGTCGGCAGCGAAGACGCTTCCGCTGTGATGATCTTCCCTGAGAAGATGGGCAAACTGAACCGACCTTATGTTGAGATGGGCGTAGGCATCACCAACATATTCAGATTCCTTCGAATCGATGCCTTTTGGCGCATGACTCACCGCTATGAAGTGAAAGACGGAGTAAAAGTTCCGCACGACAACCGCTTCGTGCTCAACTTTGGCTTGGAGTTCAGGTTCTGACGCTGTCTTATAATGTCATCCTTATTCCGGTGAGATATTCTCGTCCCCTTAGTTTCGTGACAGTAGAGACAGTCCTGTAGTGATAGTTTACCTCGTCTGTGAGTGTCTTGATGTTCAGTAGGTTATGGCCTTCGATGAAAAGGACGTAATTCTTTCGCTTCCATTCCACGGAACACTTGATCAAAGGGCTGTTGCTGAAAGTCCTATCAGATCTCCACTGTTTGCAGTAGAACAACTCTGAATTAATGGCCAGACTCCTTACCGGGTAGAGGTTTATCTTGGCGGATAAGTTGAGAATCCGGCTGTTGAGGGTTGAGAATGCTTTGTCCTTTTGCAAGGTCCATTGGACGGAGGCTTCTGCATGCGCCCATTTCAGAGCTGATGTCTTGATGCTTGCGTAGGCTCTACAGCCCTCTGACAAATAGTCATAAGCATTGCCTTGGAGGAAATCCTTCCCAGATCGATGATCGTACCCTATGCTGAAATCCATACATAATGTCTTGAGCCCAAAATATTTAGAAAACTCTGCGTTGCCTCCGTACGAATTTGAGTATGTAGAGTATGGGAGCAGCGAGGACAACGTGAAGTTCTCCGAATAACTGTACGATCTGGCCTGTTCGGATGTGGTTCTTGAGTAGTATGCCGATGTTGATGCGAAAATCATGTTTACATGGTTCGCATAATTCAATCCGGCGTTTGCGTTTATCCGGTCACCTTCTGTCATCTGTCCGTTCCTCCGAATGTTCCTGTAGTCGGTCATGATCGCAGCCTTTGCCAGATTTTCAGGATTTGATCTCGTTACGGTGTAGGACACATTGGCGCTTGCCTTAAGGTTGTTACACAGCCGTTGCGTCAAAGTGAAAGTGGGAGTAAACTCAGGCCATGTCATGGCTGGGTCATGATTACTCGACACGGTTGTCAATGAAAAAGGAATGAACAGACGGATTCTTGCCTTGCCGATGTTGGTCGTAGCGGCAATTGATAGCCCAGGCTTCAGCATCAAAGCATTGAACTTCTCTGATGTAATAAAGTCGTTGGTTGTCAGTCCGACAAGACTGACATCTTGGGTTAAATAATTAACATCCAGTTTTCCACCGAGGGTGATATCCAAAATTTTTACCCGGACCTTGTAGGACACTTCGTTAGCATTCTTGAAATCTGAATTGTTGAGAGATTGTGAGGCTTCGAGCGCTCCCGTTGAATAATTCGCTCGGTGATTGTTCCTTACATAGTACATCAGACTGGACAACTTGACTGCTTTTTTCTGTGATGTCCTAAGAGTGGCATCAAGGTTATTTTGAATCTTGAATGAAGGAAGATCGTAGCCTTGGTTGTGCCAATGCGAACCGCTCATCTGTGAATCGTTTCTTCTGATCTGGCCTGACATCATGATTTCGTCAGACAAAAATACCTTCCGATTGTTTTTCTCTATATTTAGTTTGATGAAACCCATCCTCAGTTTGTCCATCATGGAAGAATTGTCGTTTATGATCATTGTGCCGCTGTCTTCAAAACGCACCGTCTCAATTCTGTCTATGGTTTCTTCGTAATTCTCAGAGCCAAGGGAGACAGCTGTCCTAAGCTGAATGTCATTTTTGAGTCTCTGAAGATGATTCATCGTTGAAGTCCAGGAAACATTGTCGTACCAGAACTCATGTGGTAAGTCAATTAGACTCTTGCGAGGATTTAGATTGGTGTTGAAATCTGAGTCTAGTCCGTTGTCATTTATCAAGAAACCACCTGTTTTACCGAAATATCTTTGTTCTTGAATCTCTTTAGTGATGTCTTCTCCTATGCTGTTCCCTTTTATGAGGAAAAGGTTCTGCTGTTTTTTTGAGAACCTGCTGAGCATTGTCCTGACATCAAACAAAGGAAATTCCGGAGCTCCAACAGCGGCATCACCGCTGAATAGCCAGGTTCCTTTTGCATTTTCTTTCAAAATAATGTTCACGGCTGCTTTACCAGTATGTTCCAATCCGGCAAGTGCTTGGACAGGCTGATGATCTTTGTAAACTTCGATGCTTGCGACAGATTCCAAAGAAAAATTTTTTGTCACCGAACCATAGTTTGCCCCCATCATATCCAGCCCCTCTATGTAGAATTTGTTAATGTAGCTGCCATTGTAGAGAATTCCACCGCTCTTTGTCACAGTGATTCCGGGTAGCCTTTCCAAAAGCTCTCCCAATGTCCTGTCACTTCGCTCTTTGAAAGCACCAGCCGAGAATGTGAGAGTGTCACCTTCCTCTTTGATCACGTCTGCCTTGATTCTGGAGGCCTTTAGGCTGAGCTTCTGTTCTTTTAACTTTATTAGAAGGTTGTCATTCCGGTCAAGTTTCATCTCCATTGGACTGAAACCAAGGATTGAGGTGGATAATGTAAGATTATCTGTTGAGTTACCAACATCAACATTAAATGCCCCTTCACTGTCACTTAGGCAGTTGGCAAGAACTGTCCCTTCGCGGCTGATTAGCACGAAAGCGCCTGCGACAGGCTCTTTTGTCTTTTCATCGATGATTCTGCCGCTGACATGTTTTTGGGCAAAGCCGTTTAGTGAAAGAATCAGCGAGATAAGCAGTAGGGTAAGTCGCTGTTTTGTCATGGCTCTCTATGTCATTTTTCATTCGCTATAGGGATTATCGGAATATACTTAAAATAACTTCCGCTTATGTCCTTACCGTTTACCACTGTTTTTGATATTCCTGATGATTGATGCTGATAGTCTATGTCGGTTCGCAGCTTGTAATAGATTTTTTCTGCATCATGAATATTCCCGGAAAAAACAATACCCAAACTTTGGCTCTTGTCCCGTTCAAGGATCCTTTCCAAATGTGGATAACGGTCAAGTGTGCTGTCGATTTCTTCTATGTACCTCATCCGGAACAAGAACAGTTTTTCCGAATCCTGAGCTTTCACTATCAGACCTGGCGCTCCGAAAAGAAGCCAAGGCCCGGTACTGGCAGGAATCTCCTCTGTGAACCAGATGGTCCATTCTCTTCCCATGTATTCGGCACGTGCCATCTTGGTACGGTAGCCTTCAATCTCTTTCCTTTCTTCCAATATCTCCCATTTCGGAGTCTCTAACTTCCCTCTTCCTCTCAGGTAGTTCAAAGAGTATCTGTAAACTTGGTTAAATTCAGAAGATGTGTAGTCAACGAACAGTACATTTTTGGATGATTTGTTGGACATTCGTGTGATTTGCCCATATATTTCATCATCGATGATGGTTCCATGCGAGTCAAAAGCTTTAAGACTTAAAGAATCCCTCAAGAAACAATTGTCGCTATAGAACGAGGCATGTTTTCCGTTGAAATCAACGGTCATGTCCATCTCCGTTTTATAGCCATTGCTGTTCTTGTCATTCTTATATTGGAACACGTAGGTGATTCTCAGTCCTTGAGCCAAAGCGCAAGGACTGAGAATAATGAGTCCAATCAAGAGGATTGCTATCCGATGCTTAAGACGGGTCAAATTCTGATTCATCTGGACTCGGACATAAGGTTGATTCAAGACTATCATTAATAGCCAATAATTGTTCTGCGCTTAGCTCCTCTTCAAGTGTTATAAGCACGGTTTTTCCACATGATAGAACAAAACTGTAATAGTGTTCAACGGCTGCAAAAGCGAGCGAGAAGCCCATAATTAGGGCCAAAGAGGTTAGGATTAATTTTTTCTTCATAATGTTTTTTATTTTTGTTCAAGGACAAAGATATGATAAAACGTTTAAATTTACAAGAAGAGCGGTGAAAAAATATAATAATTAGTGTGGACTGATTGGTTTTGTGATAGGTATGGCTTATTTTTGTAGTCGTTATGAAGAGAAGATTGACTGTTCTGTTACTGATAGTTGTTTCATCAGCACTGCTGAGCGTTCCGTTTCTGGTTCCGGGGATGGGATGGCTGTCGTTAATTGCCTTTGTGCCTCTACTTTGGGCCGAGGATATCGCGGACGGTGACGAGATGAAAGGTTTCTGCTGGTGGCACTACCTCTGTTTCGTGCTGTGGAATGCCGCCACGACGTTTTGGGTCTGCAATGCAACGGTGGGAGGGGGAATATTCGCAATCCTTGCCAACGCTTTTCAGATGTCGCTCATCTTCGGTCTGTTCCGTTGGAGCCGCAAATGGCTAAGCGGTGCGCTTCCGTACATATTCCTTGCATTCGCTTGGGTTGCATGGGAGAGGTGGTACCTTACTAGTGCGCAGATCAGCTGGCCTTGGCTCGTGCTAGGCAATGCCTTTGCGCGCACTACAGGATGGATTCAATGGTATGAATATACCGGCACCCTTGGAGGCTCGCTTCTTGTCTGGGCAGCTAATCTCAGTGTCTTCGGGATTCTGAGTTCCCTTGCGAGCGGTCGTTGGATGACGTTCAATTGGAAGGCCAAGTCTGCGGCTCTACTGGGAACTCTGGCCTTGTTTGTGGCTCCTCCTGTCGTGTCTTCATTCCTGAAGCCGGAACCATGTAACGAGACCCTCGATGTTGTCATTGCCCAACCGAACATCGACCCGTACAACAAGTTCGGTGGAATGACACAAGATGAACAAAACGAATTGCTGCTTAGTCAGTTCGCTGACATTCAGGACAGCGAGCCGGTGCTTTTGGTCGCGCCTGAGACCTTCACGTGGGACGTGGTTACAAATGATCTGCCATCCAGCCCTACTATCAAGCGATTTACTTCGTTTTTGTCGGAGCATCCTAATGCTAACATGCTTGTCGGTGCATCTTCGAGAACTTACTTGAAAAGGGCTCTCAGACCGTCTTACACCGCACGCCAGGCAGGAGACGGAATCTGGATGGAAACACACAACTCTGCCTTGATGCTGGACGCTTTCAGCTTCCCGGAAATATTCCACAAAAGCAAGCTTGTTGTAGGTGTGGAGATGACGCCATACCCTGCATTTTTCTGTAAGATAGACGATTGGCTTGGAGGGGTCATGGGCCGTTGCATAGGACAGAGTGAGGTTGGACCGCTGCATTTCAATGAATATGCCGATGCTTCCGGTGCCCAGATTTCAGCTGTTTCTGACAGCCTGACTGATTCGACTTCGCGAAGTGAGGTCTTTGTAAGCGAGACAATCCCGGTCGGCTGCGCTGTCTGCTACGAATCTGTCTATGGTGAATATTGCACTGAATATGTCCGTAAAGGAGCCCGTCTTCTGGCCGTGATCACTAACGATGCATGGTGGGGAGACACTCCCGGCTATGTTCAGCACTTGTCATATTCCCGTCTCCGTGCCATTGAGACCCGTCGTTGGATCGCCCGCTGTGCCAACACCGGCATCTCCGCCATCATAGATCCGTCTGGCAAGATTGTTTCCCACACGTCTTGGTGGCAGCCGGAAGTCCTGAAAGGTAAGGTCGGCCTATGTGACCAACAGACATTCTTTGTCCTCCACGGTGACTTCATAGGCCGCCTCTCCACCCTAATGGCCGCCCTAATTCTCCTCGCCACCCTTGTCCGCCGTTTCACCAGGTAGCTACGTGTTGCATCAATATCATCAAGTTTTAAGAGGTTCTTGGACGACATTTTGGGACGATTTTGTTGCTGAAGAGTGCCGTGAGGAGTCCTGTGGCGACATATTATATAGAAAACGAAGCCTTTCTGATTTTGTTGCCGTCAGCATTTGCCGAACATAGGCAACTACAAATTCATTTTTTTTATTTGCAATTCTGCCCGAAAATGCGTTACTTAGCGTCAAGTGACACATAACAATAAACCATTATGAAAACTATCCCGAAACCAGACCTTAAAGCCATCCGTTTGGCGTTATTAGCCACGGTGGCGATTGCATCTGTGGATCTTCACGCCCAGATGACAGCCGAACCATTCAGCTACAATGCAGACATCACGCCTTCCGTGGACACATGGAAGATGACCCAACATGGCTCACTGAAGCCATCACTTTACACTGGTACT
>CAKUSF010000042.1 GCA_934678915.1 uncultured Bacteroidales bacterium | reverse complement strand
GTAAACGTAAAAAATGAAAAGAAATGCATGCAAACCAAAAGAAACAGAAATTTCTTCGATAAAAAACAGAAATATTTTTCTTTCGCTCCTTAATTATAAGTGCTTCTAGCAACACTTAAGCCTAGAAATGTCGTTCAAGTCCTCCGCGCGGCCACTTCCCAAAGTGCGTGGCACTTCTTAAAGCCTATAGTTACCTTGCGTTTCCGCCCAAATTAATCTTAGACACGGAATGTAGCAGATTCCTAGTAGGAAAGCGACACTTGTGGATGACACTTCAAGCCACGAAAAATTCTCAGCCAACATCGTTATTCCCCAGACCACGCGTCCGAAGAAGACAGCCAGCATAGTGATAACCGCAGCCTTCTGGAGTGGCAACCGATGGATGAGTCTCAAGACAGACAGCCCGTAGCTTCCGGCAAGAAAAAATGCCATTGCGATGCAGACGGTTATCAAATATGGAAGCCATGCTCCGTGCGTGGCAATCTCGTCCATCAGTCCGTTTATCCCATAGATGCTAAACACAGTATCCAGACAAAACAAACAAGCCAGATGCCCCACTCCGATCACGAAATGCAGAATCACTCCCAATAAAACCAATTTTCTCATGCCAGATTTAATTTATGAATATACCAATGTTGTTTCAATGAATATCCTCCTTTGGAATCTGTGTGCAAATTTATAGGGTAATCCCGTTCGCTGTTCTATGTCCGTATGGACAGATTGTTTTGTTTAATTTATTGATTGTCAGAGTAGTTGGTGTAAACCCTATGGACATATTCACGCATGATGAAGAGCAATGCGTTATTGCAGGCATTGAACTAATTTGAGGTGAATCCTTGTTACCTAGAAAATATAACCAAGCGTTACTGAATATGTCTGGGAGCGGGCCTTGAGGTCTCCACCGTTGAATAAATTGTTAATCTGGTTGCGACCGCTGATGTCAAAGATCATTTGTCCGATAATGAATCCTATACTGTAATTGAGTCCGTACTGATTCTTGTTGATCTCCAACGCTTTACCAGATATGGTAAAATCCTCAATGTTGCTTTTCAGAATGCGGGAGTAGTAGCCTCCGAATCCCACAAATCCTCTGAATCCGCCTCCGGATTGAAGCATGACCATGGCCGGAACCGTTACCGCCTGATGACGGACTCTGACGAAGGACGAGTATGGGGCGGCATCGTCTGGGAACTTTGCGCTGCCATATTCATAAAGACCTCTGACATTCAACCCGAAGCTTCCTGAATTAACCTGCATCTGGACCCCAGCGCTTCCTCCGAACCCCTCTTTGGTGATTAATGCTGATTTGTGGAAATTCATGCTCGCTCTGTCAATCGAGGCCACAATCCCGAACTCGAAAGCCGGAGCATTCAATGCATGCTTCCTGGCCACATGCCCGCTTTTCTCGAACGATGGATCCGAAGCCATTGTCAATGTGACGTCCGAAATGTAGCCGGCCACCTTGTCGAGCCCGTCATAGTCAATAAGTTCAGCGTCATCCTCTGGCTTATGGTACGGAGACTTGAGCCCGGTTGTCACGGCAAGTGTCGGAATGCCTTTGCTCGCGAACCCTTCTGTGTCAGTGGCCGTGAAAATGGATTTCTCGAACTTTACCGGATCCACTACGATAGAAAACTTGTCGGCCCCTTCGGTCAGAATCCTTTGGCCGTCCTTGATGGTTGCAGCTCCTTCCAGTTTCAGCTTTCCGGAAGCCTTGTACCAGCCGACCATGTCCAGACTCATCATTAGCTTGATCTTATCCAAGCCGACAGCCTTGACCAATGTGTCGGACAATGCTTTGGAACCCCAAAGGCCAAGCTCTTCAGCGTCAAACGCTGCGATGATCACGCTTCTTCTAAGGCTGTCACGTTTAGAGTAAAGTTCACGAGCAACCTCAATCAGTGCCGCGGATCCAGAAGCGTTGTCGTCAGCACCATTATAGACCTTCCCGTTCCGTACTCCAAGATGGTCATAATGAGCACCTAAGACGATATATTCATTTTTTAACACAGGATCGCTTCCCTCGATGACTCCGACTACATCCGAATACCTCGCATCGAATGACGAGTTCATCCCGCCCGGTGCGAAACGGAGTAACCAATCATCGAAGAATGGCTTGATGCCGATCGCCTCATACTGCTTTTTAATATACGAGGCTGCTCTTCTTGAATATTCAGAGCCAGCCGCGCGCCCTTTAAGCGAGTCCGCCGCAAGTATGTAAACATGGTCTTTCAACCGTTGCTGCCTATTTTGCGCACCTGCCGTGATCCCCAGTAACATCAGTGCAATAAGGAAGAATCGTTTCATTGTAGTTCGTTGTTTGAAATAATGTCCAAAATAGGCATTATATTCCTTAAAGCCAAACTTTTGTTCATGAATATGATCGAGGAATATAAACGAGAATGAGTAATATATTAAAGGAATATTCCGGTAATTCTATTGGCAAAGGTGATAAGGTTGGCAAAGGAGACAAAGTATTGCCGCAAGGTGACGTTCTGTCGGCAGAGTGTCAATGTGAGTAGCTGCCATGATGGGACACTTCTGCCAAATTGACATATTCATGACTGTGGCATAACATTCGATAAGTCTCCTTGCGTCCGGGTTCGGAAACGAAGCAGACAAAAGAAATGATGGATGCTTCGGAACGGGTCGGACAAAAAAGAACTCGACTTCGGAAACGCGGTTGGGTGAAAACAAAAGAAAATAGGAGATAAAAGAATATGGGAAAAATTATTGGTATCGACCTTGGAACCACGAATTCGTGCGTTGCGGTCATGGAAGGCAACCAGCCTACCGTCATAATCAACAACGAGGGTGAAAGAACCACCCCTTCTGTAGTAGCCTTTACCGATGGCGGTGAAAGAAAAATCGGTAACCCTGCAAAGCGTCAGGCCATCACGAACCCGCAGAACACAGTCTTCTCCATCAAGAGATTCATGGGTGAGACTTACGATCAGGTTCAGAAGGAGATCGCCAGAGTGCCTTACAAGGTAGTCAGAGGCGAGAACAACACTCCGCGTGTTGACATCAACGGCAAGCTCTACTCACCTCAGGAGATTTCAGCGATGATTCTCCAGAAGATGAAGAAGACTGCCGAGGACTACCTCCGTCAGGAAGTCACAGAGGCTGTCATCACAGTTCCTGCCTACTTCTCTGACTCACAGCGTCAGGCCACAAAGGAGGCCGGCAAGATCGCCGGACTTGATGTCAAGAGAATCATCAACGAGCCGACTGCGGCAGCGCTTGCCTACGGTCTTGACAAGAAGAACAAGGACATGAAGGTCGCTGTGTATGACCTTGGTGGTGGTACATTCGATATTTCCATCCTTGAATTGGGTGGCGGTGTGTTCGAGGTGAAGTCAACCAATGGTGACACACACCTTGGAGGTGACGACTTCGATCAGGAGATCATCAACTGGCTTGCCCAGGAATTTGCCAACGAGAACGGCGGAATCGACCTGAAGAAAGACCCTATGGCTCTTCAGAGATTGAAGGAAGCCGCGGAGAAGGCCAAGATCGAACTGTCCAACCAGACATCGACCGAGATCAACCTTCCTTACATCATGCCGGTTGACGGTGTGCCAAAGCACCTTGTAAAGACTCTTACAAGAGCTAAGTTCGAGCAACTTTGCGACAACCTCTTCCAAAGGTCTATCGAGCCTTGCCGTCAGGCACTTAAGGATGCTGGTCTGAACGCTTCAGACATTGACGAGGTTCTTCTCGTCGGCGGTTCCACACGTATCCCTAAGGTACAGGAACTTGTCAAGGAGTTCTTCGGCAAAGAGCCTAACAGAAGCGTAAACCCTGACGAGGTTGTGGCCATTGGTGCTTCAATCCAAGGTGGTGTGCTCGCAGGTGACGTGAAGGATGTCCTTCTGCTTGATGTGACTCCGCTGTCACTCGGTATCGAGACCCTCGGTGGTGTGATGACGAAATTGATTGAGTCCAACACGACCATCCCGACCCACAAGTCACAGGTGTTCTCCACCGCAGCAGACAACCAGCCTTCAGTTGAGATCCACGTCCTTCAGGGCGAGCGTCCTATGGCAAAGGACAACAAGGAGATCGGTCTGTTCCATCTTGACGGAATCGCTCCGGCTCCAAGAGGAATACCTCAGATTGAGGTTACCTTCGACATCGATGCCAACGGTATCTTGAATGTGTCTGCCAAGGACAAAGCCACCGGCAAGGAGCAGAACATCAGAATCGAGGCTTCTTCAGGTCTGTCTGACGCTGAGATTCAGAGGATGCGTGACGAGGCTAAGGCCAACGAGGCTGCCGACAAGGAAGCCAAGGAGAAAGTTGACAAGATTAACAACGCTGATGCTCTTTGCTTCCAGTCCGACAAAAACCTCAAGGACTACGGTGACAAGATTCCTTCTGACAAGAAGTCAGCCATCGAGTCTGCCCTCGGCTCCCTCAAGGAGGCTGTCAAGAATCAGAACATCTCTGACATTGACCGCTACACCGAGGAACTGACCAAGGCTTGGAACGATGCTTCAGAGGACATGAACCGTGCAGCGCAGGCTGGTGCCCAGCAGGGCCCTCAGAATCCTTACGGTCCACAGGCAGGTCCACAAGGTCCTCAGAATGGCCCAGACGACCAAGGTCCTGACGAGCAATAAAAACAAAGCTCTTGACGGGCAATAATACGGGCAATAATAAACAAATGAAAAAGTGGGTGACTGATTCAGTCATCCACTTTTTTTTACCCTGTTCTCAATATTCTTGACATTCTTTCATAGCCATGTCGCAATTTTGGGGTAAAACGTCTCCGCGATGACACCGATGACGCTTACTCAATAAATAATTTGCAAATATTAAGATTATGCTTAAATTTGCAACGAAATTCTAATATAAGAAGCACAAAACGATCCGATTAATTTCAATTTAACTGATTGAAACAATGTTAGGAGTGGAAATTATATTTGCAGACACATCTAGATCCACAATGGGTTTGGGTGCGTTTGCTGTTTCGGGGGGGGGGTATAACACCCTCTAAATCAAAACATTATCGAACTAAGCCCAAAAGTGTGTGTCAGGTCGCTGAGCTTGTCGAAGCGCCAAGGACACCTTCCCTAGTTTCATCGTTCCGCTCAATCCCTAATAATACTATTCCGTCAAATATGAATAGCACCGTGACAAACGCTCGGCGCTGGATGCGTCGTGTCTTTCCGGGAGCGGTGATCTTGCTCCTATCCCTGTTTATGTCCAGACCAGCTATGGCACAGAAGATGGCCCTGAAAACAAACTTGCTTCATGACATCACGACCACAGCCAACCTCGGAGCGGAGTACCGTCTAGCTCCCAAATGGACATTCGACCTGTCAGGAGACCTGAATCCATGGACATTCTCGGAGGACAAAAGGTTCAAGCACTGGCTACTTCAGCCTGAACTTCGTTACTGGACTTGTGACGCTTGGGCCGGACACTTCTTCGGAGCTCATCTTCTGGGAGGCCAGTTCAATGTCGGAGGGTTCGACATCAATGCCAACGCCCTTGGTACAGACTGGAGGCTCATCAAAGATCATCGTTACCAAGGCTGGATGGCTGGGGCCGGACTGGCCTACGGCTATGCATGGATTCTCGGACAACATTGGAACCTTGAGGCCGAGGCTGGTGCAGGCTGGGTTCACAGCTGGTACGACACCTTCCGATGTGCCGGTTGCGGAAAGAAGATCTCTTCTGACGACCAGCACGACTATTTTGGCGTCACAAAGTTGTCCGTAAGTCTTGTGTATCTATTCTAAAACGAGAAACAATGAAGAGGAATATTTTGATCATAAGCTCACTCCTTGCTCTTCTTTTAGGAACTGGCCTGACAGCTAGTGCTCAAAGGAATGTGACAATCACACAAGAACAGAAGACAGCAATCGAGGGCGTCTCGGCAAACAATGCTAAAGTCACGCGTGACGGCTCGAAAGTCGCTGTGGACATTAAGTTGGATGTTTCCGATCTTAAGGTCAAGAGCACGAAGGCTGTTCTGCTGACTCCTTATTTGGTAAACGGAGCTGATTCGTTGGCTCTTTCTTCCATTGGTCTCTACGGCAGGCAGCGTTACTACTATTACCTTCGCAATGACCACAGAATCTCTGGAGGCAGCGAAACCTCATTCAGAATCGGAGACAATGAGAATGTCATTCCCTACCACGCGGAAACGACTTACGAGAAGTGGATGAACGGTTGCCGCCTCATCCTATCTCGAAGAGACTATACCTGCTGCGAGGCGCATGACGGTGCTCAACAGTCTGAGCTAGTGTCCAGGGCCCTTTGGGTTCCCGCCACTCCTGTGCTACTTTACGTCAGCCCAAAAGGGGAGAAAACAAAGACTCGCAGCCTAAGCGGCACCGCCTACATCGACTTCCCTGTTGACAGGACCGAGATCTATCCTGACTATCACAACAATGTCACCGAGCTAGGCAAGATCCGCGCGACCATCGACTCCGTGCGCAACGATAGTGACATCACAGTCACATCAATCTACCTCAAAGGATTCGCCTCCCCGGAGGGAACCTACGCCCACAACACCGACCTCGCGCGCGAAAGGACAGCAACGATTCGTGAATATGTTCTCAAACTCTACGATTTCGATCCGTCCATTGTCACTTTCGGCCATGAACCAGAGAATTGGGAAGGACTCATTGCATGGCTTCGAAAGAGTTCACTACCTCACGCTTCACAGATTTTGGAAATTGCTGAGGACAAGGACACTGACCCGGATGTCAGGGAGTACAGAATACGTAAATACTTCCCAGAAGACTACAAGGTCATGAAGTCCGAGATCTATCCTCGACTTCGTTGCACCGAGTACAAGATTGAGTACAACATCCGCAGTTTCAGTGATCCTGAGGAGATTCTTAAGGTCATGAAGACCCAGCCGAGGAAACTCTCCCTTGAAGAGTTCTTCGTGGCGGGCGAGAGCCTTGAGGCCGGAAGCCCTGAGTTCAATGAAGTCTTCGACATCGCGGCTGTGATGTACCCTAACGATGAGATTGCCAACCTTAATGCTGCGAGTGCTGCGATGGGGCGCGGAGACCTCAATACCGCTGAGGCACGGCTCGCCAAGGCAGGAGAGAGTGCCGAGGCCGACTATTCACGCGGAGTGCTCGCGGTAATGAATAAGAACTACTCCACAGCAGTTGGCTTCTTCCGCAAGGCCGCGGAGAAGGGCCTCGAAAGCGCGGGGGAGCAGGCAGAAGTGTTCAATGAATATGCACTCTCGCTCGAAGCAAATTAAAACAGGAATATTTTATAGTTATTAATATTTAATTTATCAACCTTTGATTAACAGATGTTTATGAAAGCAAAACATTTAATCATCGCAGGCATGGCGCTTCTTGCGTTCGCTGCCTGCAACAAGGCGGGCTCTATCGATCCTATTTTCAAAGGCGACAAAGCCTACATCAACGTGCAATTGGCCTATTCTTCACCAGAGACAAAGGGTACAGCTACTACTCCACCATTCTATTATGGTACGGCTAACGAGAACGATATAAGCAACGCTCATTTCTTTTTCTACTACGCTGACGGATCATTTGCTGCCCATGCCTCAAAAACTTTGGACTGGAATGCCAATGGTGTGGACGACGAAACGCCAGACAACATTGAGAGAATCGGTGGCGGAGTCGTTGTTCTTGAAGGGCTCAAATCAACCGTCTATCCGGCCTACATGTCGGTTGTACTCAATGCTAGCGATAAGATGGTAGAGGACCTCTCCCAAAAGAGTATTGTAGAAGCTCAATTTTACATCGTAGAGTCCCTTGCAACACAAACAGATAAAGGTTGGACATACTTCACAATGTCAAGCACAACATTTGACAATAGCGAAGAGAGAACCGGCTATTTCTGCGAGAAAGTCCAGCCTCAGAATTTCCAAGAGACTGCGGACGCTGCCAAGGCTGATGCCAATGTGGTCACCGCTTACGTTGAAAGGCTTGCCGCAAAGGTTCAAGTAAGTTATGGTGAAAATCTAGATCTTAATAATAAGGAAATCGGTTCTTTTGATGTTGACGGAACTCCTACCACGCTCTATTTCAATATTCTTGGATGGGGTCTAAATGGAACTGCCAAGACATCATACACATTCAAGAACATAAACCCTACTTGGACAGCTGAGACATCATCACTCGGCTTCACATGGAATGATGCTAGCAATCACAGAAGTTATTGGGCAAAGTTTCCCCTTTATGATGATTCAAATGCATACTATCCATTAAGTAATGAGGATTTGGCTGATAAGAAAAAAGAAACCGCTCTTGATTACATCAGCTACAATGGTCTTAATGTCGAAGTTGGCAAATCAGCTTACTGCCGTGAGAACACAAACACAAAGAATGTCCTTAAAGAAGTTTTCGCGAGTGCTGTGACCAGCGTCCTTCTCAAGGCGCAGGTTGTTGATAAAGAAGGTAATGTCGTTGGACTCGTAAACTTCGATAAAAAACTTTATACCTTTGACAAATACAAGGAAAAGGTCCTCGACAACTATTTCTCTAATGCTGACACTGATAAGAAGATCTATAAAAAGACAGCTGATAATAAGTACGAAGGCGTTAACACTTCTGACCTTGTGGAAGAAAATATCGCAGATGGCAATGTGAAACTTAAGTTTATAAACGGTACTTATTACACTGGTGACGGTACTGACGCTGGGACCTATACCAAAATCACTGCAGATGCAGCCACAGCTCTTCTAAACGGAAACGATGCCATTCCTGCCACACTTGCTTCCTACTATAAAGACGGACAGATGTACTATGACATACCTATTGAGCATCTGCGCGAAGGTGTTAAGTACACATCCGCTAATTTCAAAACTAATGGACTTGAGGAGGGACTCTACGGAGTTGTACGCAACCACTACTACATGCTCTCAATCAATTCTATAAAGAATCTTGGCAAGGCTGTCTATGATCCTGATGAGGTTATCATCCCTAGCGATGATGACATCAAGAACTATTATGTCGGAGCCAAGATCAACATCCTCTCTTGGAAGGTTGTAGAGCAAGGTGTGGATCTTTAATCGAAACCCTTTTTTTTCATATAAACTATAACTTCAGCGAGGTGGCCGGGCCAATAATACCGGTGCGGCCACCTTTTTATTACAAAGATTACTAAACACAATAATCAAACTGCTATGCTGTCTGTATTCAAAAGGACATTCATCGGACTGCTTGCCATGGCACTGGCAGGCGGAATGGCTGTCTCCTGCAGCGGACTGATCTACGAGGACGAAGGGGACTGCGATGTCTCCTACCGCGTGAAGTTCCGCTACGACATGAACATGAAGTTCGCCGATGCCTTCGCCCATGAAGTGCATAGCGTGACTCTCTATGTGCTTGATGAGGATGGCAGCATAGTCTGGTCAAAGACTGAAAGCGGTGACGCTCTCACCGTGGAAGGATATTCAATGGAAGTCGATGTGCCTGCCGGGAAGTATGGACTGCTTGCCTGGTGCGACGCTGATGAGTACAAGTCTTGGACATTTCCTCAGGCCAAGATTCGGAACGATCTGGGCTGCGCACTCAACCATAAGAGTGACGCTGATGGTTCCGCCTACACTGACGGAAGGATAGACGACCTTTACTATGGGTACCTCGCTGAGGCAGATTTCACTGCCGATGAAGGGACTGTCATGGTAACATTGCCTCTGATGAAGAACACCAACAATTTCAAGGTCGTGCTCCAGCACCTTTCTGGGAAACCGGTGGACAAGGACAAATTCGAGTTCTTCATCACTGACGACAACTGTAAGATGGACTGGGACAACAGCCTTATTCCGTGCGACAACGTGACCTATCGTGCTTGGTCGGTGTCCTCCGGCTCCGCTGAGGTTGGCACCCGCTCAGCGACCGAAACCTTCGGTGTCGCCCTTGCCGAGCTAACGACAGGACGCCTAGTCATGGGCCACAAGCCAAGACTCCACATCAGAAACAAGGAGACCAGCACAACCGTGCTCTCCGTCCCACTTCTCGACTACGCCCTTCTAGTCAAAGGACGCTACAACGAGGCCATCCCGGACCAAGAATATCTCGACCGTCAGGACGACTACAACATGGTGTTCTTCCTCGACAAAAACGAGAACTGGGCCAACTCGTTCATCTACATCAACTCTTGGAAGGTAGTCCTTCAAAATGAGGAACTTTAGGGGAGGTTTTATGATAACGGTGAAAAGAGGAACCGGACATATTCTTGCGCTTCTGGCTGCTCTCAGCTTTGCTGTCCAATCATGCTGCGACGAAAGCCGCATCATTGAGAAGAACTTTGACGAAGCCCTGCATGTCACCCTGCGGATTACCGCGGGGGAGGAGTCCGCATTGACGCGAGCGGTCTCCGAATCTGATAAGGCAGGCACCGGCTATGAGAACTATATTGATGTGGGCAGTCTGCATATTCTTTTCTTCGACAAGAACAAAAATACATTCATTGAAGAGTTCAAACCTACGAATGTCACTCCCGTTGACGGCAGTGAGTTCCCTCAGGTCTGGGAACTGAGCGGACCAATTCTTAATCCTCCAGTTTCTGGGTTCAAGGTCGTTGTCCTTGCCAACTGGTGCGGAACACCAAGCCTGACCCCAGATGTTACTAACATCGAAGATCTCTGCAAGGCCGACTGGGCCATGTGCAGTGACAAGACTTACCCTATCACCCTTTCTAATGAGGTGACTATTCCAATGTACGGAGTCAAGACCATAGATGACTCCTATGTTTTCAGACCGAACCTAATCAACGATCTCGGACAGATAGACTTGCTTCGCTCGGTCTCCAAAATCATTGTGCGCACCGATGCTTCCCTCAATCAGACACTAGAATCGGTGACCCTTAAGAAATATAACAAAGGCATTGCCTGTGCTCCGTTGGAAATGTACGACAGCACGTACAACCTCCTTTACACAAGCCCAGTGCATCTCTTTGGTAACAATGACGACAATGACGACAATGAATTGACGAAAGATCTTGAACTCATTGAGGACCCGGTGAATACTTGGACTGCCTATGTGCCGGAGTACCGAAATGTAGATCCTTCGACCGGGACAAAACGAGAAGACTGCACCTCAATAGAGGTAAAGTTCTCCGGAATCGACAAGACATATTCATTGGATTTCCGCGACTATAGTGTGGATGACAATGGCAAGCGCTTCAACATCGTCCGCAACCATATTTACGATTTTAAAATCAACTCAATAGGTGCCTACGATGCAGACATCACCCTAGTTGCCCAGCCATGGGAGGTCACCAAGTTTGACTTAGACTACACGAATACTGTTGGTGTCTCGCAGACGATTAAGTGGACTGACAATAACCACTACGAAATCAAGGACAACAAGGTGGTGGCTTCCACTGCCGGAAACCTTACATGCAAGTTCACGATAAGCAGTCCGTTAGGAGCTGATTGGTACGCTGTCTTCGAGGAGAAAAGCGGAGATTTGAACCATTTTAAGTTTGATGATGGAACCCATGATTTTGCGCGCGGAACAGATTCAGTCAGTGGAATCGTTGACGGGAAAGAGGTGACGTTGACAATCATGCAGAATCAGGCCACTGTGGGATCCGCAAAGGTCGTCATCTATGCGCGCTACGGCAATGTGAATTTCGATACATCCAGCGCCCTCGGTGGCCCTTACATATTAATCAAGGATTAGACTATGACAAGAAGAGTTTTAGCATACCTGTGCACTTTTGCCCTGCTGCTCGTCTCATGTTCAGTCAGTGAGACAGAAGTGCCCTCATCTGAGGAAAATGTGCTTACCGTGAGCCTCAATCCTGGAAAGATGGGCCTCACAAGGGCTTCTGAATATGGTGAAGACCAATTCAATGAGAATGTTATCCGGAACTTCAAGCTCTACTTCTACACCAATGGCTCCGGTGATGAGGCAGAGGCAGTCTATGTCTATCCGTCAGAAGGCTATGCGATGGATCCGGCCAACGAGGCCGCGACCGTCTCCGGGACCACAGGAACAGATCCAACCACGGGAAAAGTTACTGTGAAGTTAAAACTTACGGATGATGCTGTTAAGACCATATTTCCTTCAATGTCAAGCTGCCGTGTCTATGCCGTTGCGAACATCGTGGGCGTCTCGGAGGAACTGCCAACCTCTACTTCAATCAACGCTTTGAAGAAGATCATCGTGAAGGCTAATTTTGGGCCAGACGCTTCCGTCTCCGAACCTCCTTATGCCAAGGCTCAGGACTCTTTTGTCATGGATGGAGAAGGGAAACTTACTTTGAATGAGTCAAGCCGTACCGTTTCCGGAGAGGTGCCTCTGTCCCGCGCGGCCTCCAAGATCACGTTCAAGGTAACAAAGATATCCAAAGATGGTGTCGTGGATAAAGAATGGGAACCTCAGTCTAGTGAGATGAATGTTTATTTCATAAACGGCATTAACGTGGGGTATGTCAACGGAGAAATGGGCAAGACATTAAGGCAGGGTGCTAGTAAAGAACTTCTTTTTAGCTATAAGTCTGCTAGTAGTAACTGTCCCCGTCCGCTTGTTGGCAACGAGAGTTCCGGTTGGACACACGAACTGCCGTTTTATTCCTACTACAGCCTTTGGAGGGATCCGGACAATTCATCGAATACTGATTGCGGAGAAGCTCCTTATCTGCTTCTCTCGCTTCCTTGGAAGAACGCGGATCGTTACTTTACATGTTGGTACGCAGTGCCTTTCAACACCCTTGAAGGACACCTTGACCGCAACACCTGGTACAAGATCAATCTTTCTGTGAATATCCTCGGAAGCGGTGATCCTGACAATCCGACCGTCCTCACTCCATCCTACATGATTCTTCCATGGGGCAACGAGGTCGAAACCAACGCCAACCTCATGCGCTACCGTTACCTGATGGTCGATCAGAACTACTATGAGATGCACAACATCAACTCGCTGACGATTCCGTTCATTTCAAGCCATGAAGTCGAGGCCGTTGATTATTCTTTGACTTACACTAAGTTAAAGCCGACTAATGGCAAATACAGGCCTGAAGAAAATGTGCAAGTGGATGCTACCAAATACTCTGTTAATATTAATAAGGATAACAACGCCCTTGTTTTCGAACACGATTTGATCAACGACTACAAATCTGATTACGATGTGTCTGCTTACACATTGAAAGTCACTATCCGGCATAAGGATGATCATAATTATTATGAGACCCTTACCGTGGTTCAGTATCCTGCGCTGTATGTCAGGGCGGAGTTGAATTCGGATTGTACTGGGGATCCGGAAAATGGCACAGATGGTAATAATAACGAGAATGGATTCGTTTATGTTAATGGAGGCTCTTCTGATTGGGGTGGTGTGTCAATAGGTGGAAATAAAGACCCCTATATGTATGTTGTTTCCATAAGTTCTCTTCCATCTAACTCTGAATATTGCATTGGTGATCCTCGTACAGAAACGATTTCTTTGCCTTCATTGGACAGGTATGAATCATGGACGTCAGCAATATCTATGGATGGCTTAAGCGAACGAAGATTGAAGTATTATTATCCTTCTGATGAAGACAGAGCGAGAGTAAATAACATGATCGCTCCATCTTTCAGAATTGCCTCTTCCTATGGTGTGACGAATAATTTAAATTATTACGATGCTAAAAGACGTTGTTCATCGTATCAAGAAGATGGTTATCCTGCCGGTCGTTGGAGAGTCCCGACAAGAGCTGAAATCAAATATATGGTACAGTTGGCAAAGGATGGTAAAATTCCTGTACTGCTTAGTGATGACGCATATTATTGGGGAAGCGACAAGAGGGCTTATTACCCCCATAAGGACAGATTTGACTCACCTCACACAAATCCAGATAAATCGTCTGAAGGAGGCTGGTTTAATTCCTATGATAATTATGTCCGTTGCGTCTACGACGAATGGTACTGGACTGACAAATGCGATAAAAATACCTTCACGTGGGGAGATAAGGAGAGATAACCATGAGAAAGATAGCATATTCATTGATAGCAATTTTGGTCGCACTGACCTTCGCTGGATGTTCAGACCATTTCACTCTGACATCAGAGTCAGACGGCCAAGGCCTGACATTCTCCATTGTCGTGCCTGACGCTGGCGCAATCACAACGCGCTCCTTCTCGGCTGAAGCCATCACCTCCCTTCACGTCCTTGTTTTTGATGAGAATGGCTATTTCGTTGAATGCCAGCCGGCTCAGCCGGTAGATCCGACCTCTTTCGGCACAGACATGAACACCGAGTACAAGTTTAGTGTCAACCTTCAAGCCTCGCCCAACAAACGTATCCTTCATTTTGTGGCTAACTACGATTTTGAGAACAATCCAGTCGAGTACGGTACAGAATATTCAGTGATCAGTCACCTGACAGTTGGTGACGGCAAGGAAGCCTATTGGCAGAGAGTTGTCCTTGAGAAAGGCATCTATCTGAATGAAAGCCTTGAGAACATGCCAGATCTAGAGAAGGACAAACTTGTCAAGATTCCTCTAGTGCGCAACTTTGCGAAGGTTGTCGTTGAATCCAAGATCGATGACTTTGAGGTTATTGGCTACGCCTTGTGGAATGTCCCTGACAGGGGAAGCGTAGCTCCTTGCGTCCTTGCCAGTCAAGCTTTCGCGACTTATGCTAAACGAGAAGGAGACCCTGTTGATGATTTTGGCAACAATCCGTGGGTCTGTAGAGCCTACGATGAGCTTTCTGCTCATTATGCCGATGATTCAGAGTCTTTCGGCTACAAAGGCTACCTGCCTAAGGATGCTACGATAGTCTCAACTGTCGCGTCTTCTTTGACGTTTAATAATGATGCCAAGTACATGTACGAGCGTCCGTTCTCAGATGACGAAACCAACACGGCTATTATCGTCTATGGGAAATATAATAATGGGAATCCTTCCTATTATAAAATAGATTTGATCATGCCTCCTGTACAAGGTGTGTCTGAGCACTATAATATTCTTAGAAATTTCACATTTAAGGCCAATATTGTCGGATGCTCGGCTGACGGATACTCGACCCCACAAGAGGCGGCTTTGAACCCTGCTTCTAACAATTTCATGGCATCTGTTGTGACTCAGGATGTCATCAACATCTCTGATGGAACTGCAAGGCTTTTCGTAACCTACACAGACACCACCATAGTGTCTAGTGCTCCTTTCATTTTCAGGTACAAGTACTATCCGGATTTCAAATTGAATCCAAATGATGTAGACAATGAGGCCTTGAGTTTCTACGATTTGACACGTCGTGAGGCTTTGACTCGCGATGACTATAACAAGGAATATGTGGAACTAGGCTCTCCGTACTTTGTAATGACGAAGTACAATGTGATCGAAGAGGTTACCGAAGGTCCGTGGGCCGGATGGCATCAGACCACTATCACGCCTGACACCCCGACTGACGAGGAACGTTCGGAGTCCGTGATCATCTATCAGATGACTGATGACAATAATCAGGTCAAGATTGCCCGTACAGTGACTTTCAGACTGCGGAAGCCTTTCACCATGGTTCCGGAGTGTGACCCCGCCACAGTTTCGACCGGTGTCGGCCAGAAGGTGAAAGTGAACATCAAGATTCCAAGCGGCCTTAGAGAGTCTCTGTTCCCGCTAGAGTTTAAGATAGAGGCAGCGAACAACAGCCTTTCACCGGACAACTCCCTTACCGCAGACGCGTACCGTTCTGGCTACATGTCCACCTGGTACGGTAAGTCAATCATCCCCGATAACGGTAAACAATCCTATGGCTTCACTAAGACCTTGTCATACAATGAGTATCTAAGCATGGCATTGACCCCAGACAACAGCTATAGGATCGTCCCATGCTCCTTCGTGACCACCAAGGCTCAGTCTGCCACCAAGGTCTGGATCCAGAACAAGTACTTCTACTTCAGCGACGAACAGTCCACCGCCTCCTTCGGGAACTAAGATTATACCAGACTTATAATAAGTGAAGGCTGCCCAACCTTTTGGTCAGCCTCTTATTTTATGGCCATGGAACTCCGACCAGGCCGGTAGCCGTACCAACTCAAGTGCCTATTGTCAACTGAAACCACCAATAATCAAGGCCCGCAAGAGAAATATTTCTGTTTTTTATCGAAGAAATTTCTGTTTCTTTTGGTTTGCATGCATTTCTTTTCATTTTTTACGTTTAC
>CAKUSF010000041.1 GCA_934678915.1 uncultured Bacteroidales bacterium | reverse complement strand
GAGGTCTCGCCGGGAGCGGCCTCCTGAGAGGCGTTGCCGTTCGGCATCACCACGATCATCGGTTTCGCCTTGCCTTGAGCGATGAGATTGTCAAGGATCTGGGAGGCGCGCCCGAGTTCCATCCACGCCTGCTCGTCCCCACCCATTCCGTGCAGCAGGTAAAGCACAGGATATCTGGTCTTTCCGCTGTTTTCATAACCTGCCGGAGTGTAAACCGTCATTCGGCGTCTCATCTCAAGCGAAGGGCTGTCATACCAAACCTTCGACACCGTCCCGTGCGGCACGTCATTCACCTTATAAAGTACAGTCTGGCCGCCACCGACAATGAATATGCTCGTGACCGTGGCCACGTCCCTTATCTGATAGACGTTCGATGGATCATTCATCCGCTGCCCGTTGACAATGAACGAGTAACTGTAAAGCTCCGGCTGGAGAGGGGCGCTGGTATATTCCCAGACCCCGTTCTGGTTTTGTACAAGTTCAGCGACTCCCAGAATCTCAAAATCTCCGTTCGGAGTGCTGATCTTTTGCGGTGGCAGGAAATCTCCCGTCACCTGCACCCGTATAACATTAGGTCCGGAGTACCTGAAAGTCACGGTTTTGTCCTCATTGACCTGAGGCGACACCACCTGTGCCCCGCTCCATAGAGCCTGTTGCGCGGAAGCGTCTGTCACCATAGCGAACACATTCAGCATCAAAGTAGCTGTCAGACAAAATAAAAACTTTATATTACGTTCCATAAGCGATTTTTTAACGACACAAGATAATGATTATATTCCGGAATTATTGCATAGTCAGCGTATAAAAATAGTTAGTATTTTTAAAGGATTACTAAAAAGCTGTTTTGATTTGTTTGAAATGTTCTTTGAGGTGAAAAAATTTTCATTTTCTTCCTGCTTCTTCAGTCAGATAGTACCACTATCTTCCTTGGAAGAAGCGGTCGAACCTGAAGTTTTTCTCTCTCAACCCAGTGACCGAACCGAGTGGAATCGAACTAGTTCGGATTGCCGAGGTGAGTAGCAGGGAAAGATCTTGCTCTTAATCTTAAAACAAACAAATCAAAACAGCTTCTAAATTTGCAGGTAAAGAATCAAAAAACATAATAAGTTGGCGATTCCGTTGAGTGAGGTTGACAAGGCGCGGAAAGAGAACGGGAGCGAACCTTTGTACTTCTACGGGGACATCGGTGTGTTCTTTACAGACCACATCTCGACCGACAAAGAAGGAGACTTGATGCGTGTCTATCTCAAGGGAATCATGTTCCTGAAATAATATTCAAGGATATTTATGGAGCAAGGAGATTGGAAATATCGCTATTTGCACTGCTTTTTGACTCGGTCGGGATTTGGTATATTCACGGATTATTGCTTTATTTGCTGACAAGACTGAATGCCGCGGGGCAAAGAATCCGCAAAGCGAGTTAGGTTATATCGCACCTAACTCGTTTTTTGTTTTTCTGCGGCACTATGTTTCGGGGGCAGAACTGCCGTTGCTGCACCCGAAACCACTGATTATTAACACTACGGGGGCGAGAACGGCCTGAGCGCACCCCGCCAAATATTTTTGAACTATGAAAAGAGCTTCTTATGTCGAGTCTGAACGGATCTGCGAGGCGACTTTTGCCAAAGGTTGTCCTTGGTGGCATCTATACACGCCGGGAATAGACACTTCGCTGCTCTTCGCAGACGCTGAGGATTTTCGTTATGCGATCAACCTTATGGCCAGATGCCATAAAGAAATCGGAACCGTGATTATTGTCGCCTTTGAGATCATGAGCAATCATATTCATTTGGTAGTGAGCGGGAATGAGGTTGACATCAGGCGTTTTTTCGATCTTTTTAGGAGACGTCTGAAATGGTACCTGACCTCAAAGGGACGAAAGGAGTCCATCCGGCGGTTCACAATGTCTCTAAAACCTATCAAAGATCTGAGAACGCTGAGAAACACGATTGTCTACGTCAACAGGAATGGCTATGTGGCGGATCCTGACCGCACGCCTTATTCCGACCCTTGGGGAACAGGGAGGTTCTATTTCGGAGACTATCCGATCGGGAGGCCATTGGATGACTTCTCCTATAGGGAAGCCAGAAAGTTGCTTCGGAGCAGGGGTGGAGAATTGGCTGGTGACTACCTTGTGATCAACGGGCATATCTCACCGGCATCGTTCTGCGCTATCGAGTTTGGCAAAGCGATGTTCCGAAACGCCCATCACTACTTCTTGATGATCAGCAAAAATGTCGAGGCGTACGGTGAACTGGCAAACGAGCTTGGCGATGGGGAGTTTCTTACAGACACTGAACTTTTCACTCAGGTCAGCAAACTTCTTATGCATAATTACGGCACCAACTCGCTGAGAGAGCTGACGAAGCCTCAAAAACTGGATCTGGCCCGCAAGCTGCGCCAAGATTATCATTCTTCCAACGGTCAGATCCACCGGATTCTTGGCCTCAGCCAGTACGATGTGGATTCGCTGTTCCCTCTGTCCGCTAATTAGGACGATGGAGGCAGCGTAGGCGGTTTGGGGGCAATATCCTCCTGCCTGCACCCAGAGTGTGCTGCTGAAACGGATATGGGTGCAAAACTGGACTTTTTGCCCCCTGACCATCATTATTAATGGCGGCAGGTATTCTCTGGATTTTATCACCGGAAACCTGCGGATCGGGTGTGGGAATATACCATCCGCACCCGACTCTATCACCTAGGCAGTCACAGGGGGGCAAAAAAGTTGTCTTCGCACCCGGAGTTAACGGTACCGGCTGCTGCGGGGGCAAAAAGGCCGGCATTGGACCCAAGGGTAGAATGGCATATTGGGTGGGCAACCGATAAATCAACCACGAGGGTCCTCGCTGGTATATTCATTGACAGGTATCCTTGTGGTTGTTCTTGGGAAAAGGTTATCTTTGCAGGAAAAATACTGCAATGAACACAATCTGGATAGTACTGCCGATTCTGATAGTTCTGATGTTCCAACTTGGGATTGAGTTGGACGTGGCTTCTTTCAGGCAGGTTGCCAAGCACCCGAAAGCGGTTGCGGTGGGGCTTGCCGGGCAGTTGGTTTTCCTGCCGCTCATCGCCTTCATCGTGGCGGTGGCCTTCAACCTCCCAGCTGTCGCGTTCGTCGGGTTGCTGCTGGTGGCATGCTGCCCGGGAGGGAGCTCGTCCAATGTGTTCTCCATGCTCGCCAAAGGAAATGTCGCTCTGTCCGTCACATTGACTGCACTAAGCAGCATCGTGACACTTTTGACGATCCCGGTCATTATGGAATTTGTTACCAGGTTCGTGTCGTTGAAAGAAGAGACTGTGATTTCCCTTCCTGTGGGACGTCTGCTCGTCCAGAACATCGTGCTGGTGTTCCTGCCGATGGCTTTAGGGACAGGATTCAGACGGTCGTTCCCTGCTCTTGCAAAACGGGTCGGAGCCGTAATCGGGCGTCTGGCCTTTCCTGCGCTGATGCTTCTGGCCGCTGTGTTTTTCGTCCAGTACGCCAAGGAGATCATCGACAACATCGGTGTGCTCGGACTTTCGTGCGGGGTCCTTATTCTTGCGGCCATGGGATGCGGAGCCATTCTCGCCGGAATGTTCAGGCTCGACAAATCATCAAAACGGACAATCGTGATTGAAGTAGGAATGCAGAACGCTGCACAAGCAATTGCCATGGCTGTTTCACCTCAGGTCTTCAACAACGGTGAGATGGCCATCCCTGCCATAGTCTATGCTTTGATGATGAACGTCATCCTGCTCACCTACCTCGCTATCATCCGACGGAGAAATCAGTAATCGCTCTGCTCTTGGAGTTGTTGGGAAATTTATTTATTTTTGTTTGGGCAAACGAGGAGGTTCCTTGTTTATCCGGCTGCTATTTGGGCGGCAAAAGCCATTGAATTACTAACACACTAATATTCATTAATTTTTGAATATGAAAGAATATATCATTGCCCTTGATCAGGGCACTAGTTCGTCAAGAGCCATCGTTTTCAACAAGCACGGTGAAGCAAAAGCGGTACGTCAGAAAGAATTTACACAGCATTTCCCTATGCCGGGGATGGTCGAACATGACCCGATGGAAATCTGGGCGACTGAATATGCCATGATGACGGAAGCTGTCACTTCATTGGGACTTGGTGGTGCAGACATCGCGGCTATCGGAATCACTAATCAGCGTGAGACAACAATCGTGTGGGATGCAGAAACTGGGAAGCCTATTTACAATGCAATTGTTTGGCAGGACAGAAGAACCTCAGAGTATTGCGACTCTCTTAAGGCTGCGGGGATGACGGACATGATCCGCTGCAAGACCGGACTCATTATTGATGCATATTTCTCAGGAACAAAAATCCGTTGGATTCTTGAGAACGTGCCAGGAGCCAGAGAAAAAGCTGAACAAGGGAAACTCCGCTTCGGAACGGTGGACTGTTGGCTTATTTGGAATCTGACAGGAGGGCATGAGCATGTCACTGACGTAAGCAACGCTTCACGCACAATGTTGTTCAACATCAACACTCTGCAATGGGACAAGGAATTACTAGATTTACTGAATATTCCAATCTCAATGATGCCTGAAGTCAAGTCTTCTTCAGAAATTTATGGCGAGACAGACCTTCTCGGAGGAAATGTGCCCGTAGCCGGCATTGCAGGAGATCAGCAGGCGGCTTTGTTCGGCCAGATGTGCACCGAACCGGGCTCTGTGAAAAACACCTATGGAACAGGATGCTTCCTTTTGATGAACACGGGAGAAAAGCCTATTATTTCAAAGAACAATCTTTTGGCTACTATTGCTTGGAAGATCGGAGACAAGGTTAACTATGCCCTTGAGGGATCCATTTTTGTAGCAGGATCAGTTGTACAATGGCTGCGTGATGGTCTTGGAATCATCAAAAGTTCTTCAGAAGTTGAAGCCTTGGCGGCCTCAATACCTGACAACGGTGGTGTCTATATGGTTCCAGCACTTACCGGCCTTGGGGCTCCTTATTGGGATCAGTACGCACGTGGAAGCATTCTTGGCATTTCACGTGGTACCACCGCTGCTCACATTGCTAGAGCCGCTCTTGAAGGCATCGCTTTCCAGACAATGGACATCGTTGCTGCCATGGAGAAAGATTCAGGCATCCATCTTGGCGAACTAAAAGTGGACGGTGGAGCATCCCGCAACAATCTCATGATGCAGTTCCAGTCCGACATTTTAGGAGCTAAGGTCATCAGACCCAAGGTAACAGAAACAACCGCACTCGGAGCCGCCTATCTCGCTGGCCTGGCTGTAGGTTTCTGGAAAAACATTGACGAAGTCAAGAATCAATGGCAGGCCGAGCGCGTCTTCTCTCCATCAATGGACGAAGAATCAGCAAACGCCAAGAAAGCAGGTTGGGCAGACGCAATCAGCAGGACACTTACGAAAAAATAAATTATTTAACGAATATGAATCCTTATCTAGCTGAATTTATCGGCACGCTTGTACTCATCCTTTTGGGAGATGGTGTCTGCGCGTGCACAAGTCTTGAAAAATCCAAAGGCAAAGGTGCCGGGTGGGTTGTCATAACAATGGCCTGGGGCTTCGCTGTTATGTGCGGTGTGTTCATAGCTGGGCCATATTCCGGAGCCCATCTCAACCCTGCTGTGTCAATCGGGCTCGCCCTCAATGGCTCTTTCTCATGGAATTTAGTGCCAGGCTACATCATCGCTCAAATGCTCGGTGGTTTCTTCGGAGCGGTTCTCGTGTGGGCATTCTACAAAGATCACTTTGACGCTACAGAGGATCCAGACACGAAGCTTGGAACATTCTGTTCAATGCCGGCCATCTACAACCCATGGAAAAATTTCTTATGCGAAGCCATTGGCACCTGGCTTTTGGTCTTCTGCATCATGATGTTCTCCGAACAAGGAAACACTGCTGAAGTCGGACTCGGAGCGGCCGGTTCTTTCCCTGTCACCATGTTAATCATGGCCATAGGAATGTCCCTCGGAGGAGCTACCGGCTATGCAATCAATCCGGCCAGAGACCTTGCACCAAGAATTGCCCACGCCCTACTCCCGTTCAAGAGCCCTAAACGCGACAGCTGGTGGTCCTACAGCTGGGTTCCGGTGCTTGGTCCTGTCGCAGGAGGAGTTTTCGCAGCCCTCACATACATGCTGATTTTTTAGATCTCTTCTACAGGCTGAGTCAAAAAGCGAGTGCAACATTACAACAAAAATTTGGCGACTTAGGGAGTTTTTTCGTATATTAGTGACTTGTTATTACGCACACTCATTTTCGAGCTCTTCGTAAAGCAAGGCAGATAAGATTGATTGTGCGGTTAATGTTGGTGAAATATTAATAACACAAACAAAATTATAAAGTAAAACATCATCTGTATGAAAGGACATCCTAAAGGTCTGATTTCCGCAGCGCTTAGCAATATGGGCGAGCGCTTCGGTTACTACATCATGAATGCGGTTCTCACCCTCTTCCTTTGCTCCAAATTCGGACTGAGCGATGAGACAGGAGGACTTATCTACTCATTCTTTTACGCAGGAATCTACATTCTGAGTCTTGTCGGTGGCATCATCGCTGACCGCACGCAGAATTACAAGGGGACAATCCAGAAAGGTCTCATCATCATGGCCTTGGGATATGTCGTTCTCTCAGTTCCTATCCTCGCCACTCCGGAGAACAAGTCATGGCTCCTGCCGTTGACATGCTTTGCTCTCTTCCTTATAGCCTTCGGTAACGGTCTCTTCAAGGGCAACCTTCAGGCAATCGTTGGGCAGATGTATGACAACTTCGAAGCCGAAGCGGCAAAGAAAGGTCCTGAAGCCCTCAAAGAAGCCCAAGGAAAGCGCGATTCTGGTTTCCAGATCTTCTATGTGTTCATCAACATAGGTGGTCTCGTGGCTCCGTTCGTCGCTCCTCTTTTAAGAAGTTGGTGGCTGAAATTCAACGGATTCGTCTATAACTCGCAGCTGCCAAGACTCTGCCACGAGTTCATAAACAACGGCACCTCATCTCAGAACTTCCTTGACGAAGCTGTGAAAGCCGGTGCTGATCCTGCTGTTCTAGCAGAAGGTGGTGCGGCAGTCAGCCAATTCTGCACTGACTATCTGGACGTTTTCAACGCTGGTATCCACTATTCTTTCATTGCTTCAGTAGTGGCCATGATGATTTCTCTCATCATATTCATTGTCAATAAGAAAAAATTCCCTACCCCTACTAAGAAAGAAGCTTCTGCCAACACAGGTTACACTGCTGAGGAAAAGGCATCTATGGCAAAGGAGATCAAGCAGAGGATGTACGCTCTTTTCGCTGTTCTTGGCGTGGTGATCTTCTTCTGGCTCGCTTTCCATCAGAATGGACAGTCCCTCTCACTCTTCGCCCGTGACTTCGTGAACACGGACAAGATCGCTCCTGAAATCTGGCAGGCTGTGAATCCGTTCTTCGTGATTGTTCTTACCCCGATTATCATGTGGATTTTCGGTGCACTCGGAAAGAGAGGAAAGCAGATTTCTACTCCTCGCAAGATTGCCTATGGAATGGGTATCGCTGCTACCGCATATCTCTTCCTTGCAATATTCTCAGGAGTAATGGGCTATCCTTCAGCTACTGATTTCAGAGGAATGGATGTAGCTCAGCAGGCCACAATGAAGGCAGGCCCTTGGGTGCTGATTGCTACATATTTCTTCCTCACTGTTGCTGAACTGTTTATCTCTCCTCTTGGACTTTCGTTCGTTTCAAAGGTCGCCCCTAAGCATCTACTCGGACTTTGCCAAGGGCTATGGCTCGGTGCGACGGCAGTTGGCAACCTCTTCTTATGGATCGGCCCTCTGATGTACAACAAGATGCCTCTGTGGGCTTGCTGGAGCGTGTTCCTTTGCATGTGCATTGTTGCAATGGGAGTGATGCTTGGGATGGTCAAGTGGCTTGAAAAAGTCACTAAATGACAGAAGAAACAAGACAAACTTTAATACTGTGGGCTGAGACTTACAACTCCCCACAGTATTTCCAAGAAGATCCGATTGCTTTCCCGACCTTGTTTGCCCAGCGCTTCAAGGCCGGGAAATGCTCATTGGCAGACGTGGAGATTGCAGCTGTGTTCGCGGCCCATTTCGCATGGGGACGCAGGGCTATGATAACCAGAGACTGTGGCCGTCTGTTCGATGAAATGGACTGGCGCCCCTACGACTATGTGATGGGCGGCAAATGGCGTAACGATGAAACCAGCATCCACCGAACCATCAAATGGAGCGAAGTAGCAGGAATATGTTCCCGTCTGAAAACGGCCTACGAGTCAAGGTCCTCCCTTGAGAATTTGACACAGAACGAGTTCCGAACTGAGATCTTCGGGCAAAAGGCCGATCTCAAGGCTCCCAACAAGAAGATCAACATGATGAGGCGTTGGATGGTAAGGAATGATGGAAAAGTGGATTTGGGAATATGGAAGGAC
The DNA here is from genome assembly GCA_934678915.1 of uncultured Bacteroidales bacterium. Classification (GTDB taxonomy): domain Bacteria; phylum Bacteroidota; class Bacteroidia; order Bacteroidales; family UBA932; genus Cryptobacteroides. The sequence goes on along the minus strand of CAKUSF010000041.1, from coordinate 7,954 downwards.
TCAGATCCGGCTAATCTCCTTATTCCTCTAGATGTTCACGTCTATGATGAAGCAACCGCACTCGGTTTGACTTCCAGAAAACAGAAAGACATCACCACGGTAAAGGAAATAACCGAATGCTTCGCTGGGATATTCCCAGGTGATCCTTGCAAAGGGGACTATTCTCTTTTCGGCTACGGAATCACTCATCCGAAAGCACTGACCAAAACAAAATGAAGGAATATACCGTATAATAATTAATGCCGCGGCTTTGCGGTGGACTGAAGTTTTATGCCTAGACTTTTTATCATAGCTGGCTGCAATGGCTCAGGAAAGACAACCGCATCCTATGCACTTCTGCCGGGAATGCTGGAATGTAGTGAATTCGTGAACTCAGATGAGTTCGCGAAGAGTCTCTCTCCTTTCAAGCCGGAAAGCGCCTACGTGGCTGCCAGTCGCTATATGTTGATAAAAATGAGGTACTTGCTTCAACGGAAAGCTGATTTCTGCATTGAAACAACGTTGGCTACCAGATTTCTACTGAAAGTAATACAAGAAGCTAAAGAAGCAGGTTACTACGTGACTATCTTGTACTTTTGGCTGAACTCTCCCGATCTAGCAGTGGCCAGGGTGGCAGCCAGAGTGGCGGCTGGTGGCCATAACATCAAGGAAGAGACAATCCGGCGGCGCTACAACGTAGGACTTCACTATCTATTCCGCGATTTTATGCCGATTTGTGACAAGTGGATGTTGCTCGACAACTCAAACGTGCCTTTCACCATAGTGGCTGAGGCTTCGGAAGACGGGAAGATTATCCGTGAACCGGAAAAGTTCAGTAAGATTCAGGCTATCAACGAGGAGTACGAAAAACATCTGGAAGAAGAAAAAAGAAAACATAAGAATGTACAAGGATAAGAATTTCTATCTCAATCTGTTTCAAGTCAATGAAGCCAAGTTAGAAAGACTGGCCTCTGACGGGCTGAAAGGTGGTGGGAGCTATTGTGACTTATTTTTTGAGAACACATCTTACAACGATTTGCTTCTCAGAGACGGAATTGTCTCCTCAGGTGGATTCCACATCGACTACGGTGTCGGAATCCGGGTACTCAATGGAGAAAAAACAGGTTATGCCTACTCCGAAAGCACAGATTCAAACTCAATGGCCGAGGCAGCTATCGCTGCATCTAAAATAGCGGAAAGCGGAACTGGAAACGCAGGAGCAATCCAATGTAAGACCCTAACTCCACCCAAGGACAGGTACCCGTACGGACAGGATTGGCGGTCCACTGACGCGAGCCTACTCGTTCCGTGGATGGAAAAGTTAAAGGAAAAGATCGATGAAAGGGACTCTAGAGTCGTAAAGGTGATTGTGTCGTTCTCTGGTCAAGTCAGCGACATAATGATGTTCAACTCTTTAGGAGAGCTAACATTCGAAACTAGACCTATGGGAATCCTGTCTGCGTCAGTCGTGTTCAGTCAGGACGGTAAAATTGAAAGCAAGAACTCATCCAGAGCCTACAGACTTGGAACTGAGATGCTTTCTGAAAATCTGCTTGACGAAATTGCGGATAGCATAGTGTCCGGTGTCGATGACAGGTTCGCTGCCAAACGTCCTAAAGGAGGGCAGATGCCCGTTGTGATGGGGGCCGGTGCTTCAGGGATCCTGCTGCACGAAGCTATGGGGCATGCCTTCGAGGCCGATTTCAACAGAAAGGGGCAGTCTATTTTCTCAGAGAAAATGGGACAAAGAATCTGCAATGAAAGCATTTCGATTGTGGATGACGGAACGATTCCTTTCAATAGGGGATCTATCAACTTCGATGACGAAGGAGTCCAAGGACAAAAGACTTACATGGTAAGAAACGGAGTCCTTTCCTCGTACCTTCACGATAGGATCAGTGCGAATTTCTACGGAGTCTCCCCTACCGGAAACGGACGGAGGGAATCATTCCGCTATGCCCCGATTCCTAGGATGAGGGCAACCTACATGGAAAGCGGTAAGGCAGACAAAGAGAGCATCATTGCCTCCGTGAAAAAAGGAATCTATGTGGACCAGTTCAGTAACGGTGAGGTACAGATCGGTGAGGGTGATTTCACGTTCTTTGTCAAGAGCGGATTCTTGATTGAGAACGGGCACTTGACGCAACCAATCAAAGACATAAACATCATCGGTAACGGGCCGCAGGCCTTGGCCGACATTGTGGCCGTTGGTAATGACCTTAAGATAGACGATGGGGCATGGACATGTGGTAAAGGGCAAAGTTGCCCAGTGTCCTGCGGTATTCCAACGGTACTGATTAACAAATTGACGGTGGGAGGAGAATAGATGGAAGAAATCAACGGAATGCTAACGGAGAAGGAGATTAGGGTCGCTGATGTTTGCCTGCAAAAGGCTCTAAGACTAGGAGCGGACAAGGTTCGTATAACACTGAACAAAAGCCTGATGGAGTTGTTCGGGACTCTCAATGGAGAACTGGACAAGGTGAATCATTGCCTTGACAGGTCAATCAGCGTCTGTCTGTTCGTAGATGGAAAGTTCGGAAGTTTCTCGACCAACAGGCTGGTAGAAAGCGAATTGGACGATTTTCTAAAGAAAGCTATTGCCACCGTCAAGATGCTGGCGAAAGACCCTTGCAGGGATCTGCCGGATCCTTCCAGGACAGCGAAAGACGCTGTGACAGGCAAGGAACTCGGACTTTATGACGAGAATTATCCCGACTTGACATCTGACGAAAGGCTAAGAATGGCAATCGACGCAAGCATATTCAAAATTCATAGCAGCGATGGACTCATCTCTGAAGAGGGGGAATATTCTGACTCAATCTTCGATTCGTTGGTGATAGATTCAAACGGGCTGCGCTGCCGACACACAGAAACTTCCTTTGAATATGGCGTTGAAGTTACTGTTCAGGATACGGAAGGGAATCGCTTCAGTGGTTACTGGTGGGATGCAACCCCTATGCTCAAGGACTTGAACATCAAAGACTGCGGTGAAACTGCGTTTAGGCGCGCTATGTCTCAGATTGGTCCGGTTGCGGTCGAGAGCGGAAAATATAACATGGTTATTGACAGCGAAGTGGCATCAAGACTGGTGACACCTGTGCTGAACGCGCTGGGGGGATATTCATTGCAACAGAAGAACTCGTTCTTGCTGGATTCGCTAGGGAAGAAAGTTTTCCCAGAATGGCTAAACATTTGGGACAAGCCGGTTAGTGTCGGGGAGACGGGATCAAGGCTGTTTGATTCAGAAGGAGTTGCGACTAGTGAGACTCCAATTATTGAGAAAGGGGTGGTCAAGGAATATTTCGTGAACACTTACATGTCGCGTAAGATGGGGGTCGAGCCGACTATTGAGGACGCTACTAGGCCGGTGCTTTTGGCTTGTGTCGCACCGTCTATCGCCGGGATGGTCACTTCGACAAGCTCAGTGACCGGGCCTGACTCAGCGACCGGTCGCATTTCGGTTGCTGAGCTGCTTACATCGGTCGCTGAGCCTGTGGTTCGACAAGGCTCACCAACCATCGAAGCGACCTGCGGCAAGACCGAACTGATGCGGCTTGTAGGTGACGGTATCCTCGTGACCGGCTTCAACGGAGGCAACAGCAACTCTGCCACGGGAGACTTTTCATTTGGAGTGGAAGGCTTCCTTTTCAAGGACGGAAAGGTCGTGCATCCGGTAAGAGAGATGCTAATAACCGGCAATCTTCTCACACTTTGGAACAATCTTCTGGCTGCTGGAAACGATGCGAGGTTCTGTAAGTCAAAACTTATTCCTACCTTAGCGTTCGGAAATGTTGACTTCAGTGCTTAAGGCAAAGCCAATACTACATCTAACAAACAGATAGTAAACAAATTAACAATAAATTATCATTATGAAAGTACAGAAAAACCATGTGGTCGAGCTGACCTACGAACTAATTGTTGACGGAAAACTCGCTGACAAGGCCACTGAAGAACGCCCGCTCGGCTACATCCATGGCACACATATGCTTCTTCCTAAATTCGAGAGTGAGGTAGAAGGTAAGGAACCTGGAGATGAGTTCACATTCACACTCACTCCAGAAGAAGGCTACGGAACATTCGATGAGAGCAGACTTTTCGAGCTACCTAAAGCCGCTTTCGAGATTGACGGCAAGGTACGTGAAGATCTTCTCGTTGTCGGCCAGATCATTCCTATGCTCAGCAACACCGGCCAAGTTGTTCAGGGAACCGTACATGAGGTAAAACCTGACACAGTCGTTATGGATTTCAACCACCCTATGGCTGGTAAAACTCTGAATTTCACTGGTAAGGTGGTGAGCGTTAGGGAAGCTACCGAGAAAGAGCTAAAGGAAGGCCTTCACGGAGAGTTCCTCCCTCAGGAAGAGCACGAGTGCCATTGCCATAAAGATGGCTGTGATTGCAACGGTGAAGGGCACAAGGACGGCGAATGCTGCCACGGCAACGGAGATTGTCACAAAGGAGAGTAATCAATGCGTACGGCGGTTGTCATACTAAACTGGAACACAAAGGATTATCTTGAGCGTTTCCTTCCAAGTCTGTTGGCCTCAGCCACTGACGGAGCGGAGATCATAGTCGCAGACAGTGCCTCCACGGACGGATCCATGGAGATGCTGTCGGAGAAGTTCCCGACTGTAAGGCAGATCCGCCTTGACAAGAACTACGGCTTCACGGGCGGTTACAACAGGGCTTTCAAGGCCGTCTGCTCGCTACCTGAAGCCGTTGATCTTGAATATTTTGTCCTTATCAACTCCGACATAGAAGTGCCTCAAGACTGGTTAGGACATCTTACAAAATGGATGGACAGCCATCCAGAATGTGCGGCCTGTGCCCCAAAACTCCATTCGTGGTACGACAAGGATAGTTTTGAATATGCTGGAGCAGCGGGTGGTCTTCTTGATCGTTTCGGCTATCCGTTCTGCCGAGGAAGGGTTCTCAAAAGAGTGGAAAAAGACTCTGGCCAGTACGACTCCCCTGCCAAAGTATTCTGGGCCACAGGAGCATGTCTGATGGTTCGCAAAACGGAATATTCAAAGATGAGGGGCTTGGATGACAGATTTTTCGCGCACATGGAGGAGATTGATCTCTGCTGGAGACTTCAACTTGAAGGAAAGAGCATATTCGTTGTGCCTCAGTCAGTTGTGTGGCATCTTGGGGGCGGCACTTTGTCAAACGACTCCCCGTGGAAACTGAAGTTGAATTACAGGAACAACCTCCTGATGCTCCAAAACAACCTCGCTAAGACATATTCATTGCAAGAAGTCAAGGAACTGACACCTGACAAAGCGGCTGCCAAAGCTTGCAGGCGAGCCAGAGGTACCATATTCATTAGAAAATGTCTTGACGGGTGTTCCGCTCTGGTCTATCTACTTACTGGGAAGAAAGAGTATTTCAAAGCAGTCTTGGAGGCGCACAAGGAATTCGGGCAGATGCAAGTCAAAACCGATGTCAAGTCAATTCAAGAATATGCTGACACACATCGCGGGATTGATGTTCCGTCCCTATTTCCGGAGTGGATCATCCCGCTCGCAATGCTGAAAGGTAACGGAATTTTTGACTATTTAAGGAAGTTTATATGAAAATCGTCATCCAAGGAGCCGGAGAGGTAGGTTCGCATCTTGCCAAGATGCTGAGCCTTGAAGCTAATGACATAACCGTCATTGACGATGATCCACAGAGGCTTGCCAACATTAGTGCAATAGCCGATGTGATTGCCATTGAAGGAACACCTTCCTCGCTGAGAGTGATGCGTGAGGCAGATGTGCAGAACGCTGACTTGTTCATCTCCGTTGTGCCATTCGTGCCTCAGGACGTGAACCTTGTGAGCGCTCTTTTGGCCAAGAATCTCGGAGCAAAGAAAGTCACGGCCAGAATTGACGACAATGATTTCCTCTCAGCCGAGAACAAATTGCTATTCAAGCAGATGGGCATCGAGCTGATGTTCTACCCAGAGAGACTTGCAGCAGACGAGATCTTCGACCTTCTCAAACATTCTTCTTCGACCGAATCCATGGATTTCGCAAGGGGAAAGCTTCAGGTGGAGGTTTTCAAATTGGATGAGGACTCCCCTCTTCTGGACATGAAGATCGCGGAGTTCGCTGCTATAGCCACCAGCGATGAGCTTCAGTTCCGTGTGATTGCCATCTCGCGTAGCGGCAAGACAATCATGCCTAAGTATGACACTAAGTTCATGTTCAACGACCTGGTGTTTATCATCGCCACTCGCGAAGGAATGTCATTCCTGATGAAGTTCCTTGGCAAGAGCAACATCGAGATCGACAAGGTGATGATTCTCGGAGGTTCGGACATCGCTGAACTGGTCGCGGCCAAACTTAGCCCGAAAATCAGTTCGGTGAAGATTTTGGAAAAGGACAAGGAGCGTGGAATGATCCTGTCCGAAAGGCTTCCAGACAACGTTATAGTCGTGATCGGAGACGGCAGGAACTCTGACCTTCTGCTTGAGGAAGGAATCAAGGACCACGATGCGTTTCTGGCTCTGACAGGCAATGATGAGGCCAACGTTCTGGCCTGTGTCGTTGCTAAAAAGTTCGGTGTTGACCGAACCATCGCTGAGGTCGAGAACATCGAGTACATCCACCTCGCCGAGGAGATGGGGGTCGATTCGGTTATCAACAAGAAACTAATCACCGCTGGCCGCCTTTTCAAGTTCACCCTCAGCGGCAAGGCCCGATTGGTCAAGTACATGAGCGGCACCGATGCCGAGGTCCTTGAATATACCGTTGCTCCCGGCAGTGCCATCACCAAAGGCACCCTAAAAGACATCTCGTTCCCCAAAGACGCTGTGATTGGTGGCCTAATCCGAGGCAGCGAATCCTACATCGCCATCGGCTCCACCCGCATCGAGCCATACGACCGCGTCGTAGTCTTCGCCCTCCCCCACACCGTTAAGGACATCGACCGTCTGTTCAGGTAGGGAGCTTCCCTTTAGTGCTGCACTCCAACACTGCACTCCAATGCAGCGATTTTACCCACTTTTGTCACTGAAAGTCTCCCAACGACTCTCTTCGGCAGCGTTTTCATCCTATTTTGACACCATCACCCGCCAATCAACCCGCCACGGCAGCGTTTTAGTCCTATTTTGACACCGTCACCCTCATACCGACTCGTCACGGCAGCATTTTCGTCCAATAATGCCTCCCTCCGATAGGTGGCAACTCATGTCTTTGGTTTCCGCATAATCACCAAGCAACAAATCAGTGCACCTATTCCACAGGCTTGATGCCGTGGTAGACAAGACCACGATAACGCCAAGCATTCTCACCTGTGCCGAAAATCGCTATATTCATCGCCCCGGCTCGGCTATGCTCATCGAGCGTGGAGATATTCTTGAGCATTGATTCTGAAATCGCAGGGAAAAGGCTGAACGGAACCACATACTCGAAACACTCCCCCATAACAGTTTGATCCTCAGATCCGGCAGAGGCAATCGTCACATCACCCATTTCCTTTCTCCGATACGACTTTATTCTGGCACACAACGCTTTAGCAACATCCACCTTTTCCCAATATTCACTATGGACATTCCCATTGCGAAGTTCACCATAGATGAAGGCCGGCAACCGGAATATACGGCAATAATATGCGATGGCTTAAACCGAGATATTGAACACAAACATTGAATATGCCGTTTTGCCACCAAGCCGCGCCATCTGGCCAGCCCAAACATAATGGCCTGATTCAAGGCATTTTGCCAAGGGAGGTTGACACGCATAGCCGAAATCAATTGAAGCAGAGACTGCCTCCGGACAATCTACCGCGATCACCCCGAAGCGGGTAATGCATCCACCACCCGGATTGATATACTCTGCCAAGGGATTCATATTCATAACATTTCTCTATAGAATTTTTCTGAGGACGTTTATATTCTTAAGAACTAGTTAGTCGTCTCTACTTTAGTCAAAATCGATTGAAATTCAGTGTGATAAGTCCAAAAATCGCTTGATTTATTTGCAGA
>CAKUSF010000040.1 GCA_934678915.1 uncultured Bacteroidales bacterium | reverse complement strand
TATTATGAATATCCTGAAGCGCCTCAGGCCTACGATTTCACTCAGGAGTATCTCTTTGGAAATGACATCCTTGCGACCGTTGTCTGCGAGCCCGCTGATTCCGTTACGGGACTGGCGAAGCGTGTGATGTGGTTCCCGGAGGGCAACGATTGGTACGATGCGGCCAGCGGAACGCTCTTCAAAGGCGGGCAAGTTGACACTTTGGAATATACCGTCAGCGAGAATCCGTACTACATCAAGGCCGGAGCTGTCATTCCGATGGCTTCGGGCAAGATCAAATCTCTTCAGGAAAAGGACAACACGTTGAAACTCTTTGTGGCTCCGGGCGATGGCGAGAGCACCGTTTCCGTCTATGAGGACGATGGCGCCACGCAGGCGTACGGCACTGAATATGCCACCACGCTGGTTCGCAAGGTTTCCGATGCTTCTGGTTTAAGGATAACTGTCGCTCCTCGTCATGGTGACTACCGCGGAATAGACCCTAATCGTCGTGTGCAGGTTGTCCTCGCAGGTGTTTTCGCGCCGGAGAAGGTGACGGTGAACGGTGTTGAGGTGCCATATTCCCGTTTCGCTGCCCACAATGCCGAGGTGGCAGGAAAGAATGCCGAGTGGGGGTATGAAGGAGCGGATCTCTCCGTTGTCCTCTACCTTCCGGAGACACCTGCCTCCGAAGAACTTGTGGTTGAGTTCTCTTTCAATGAATATGCTGCCTCGCACCGTGGTCTATTGAACGGGAAGAAGGGCTTGATGCACAGAATGATGGACATCACCCCTGAGGCCAAGTTGATTTTCGGGAAATATGTCGATGCCTACATGATGCTTCCGGATCCGTTCCTTGCCCTCGCACAATGCGCCAGCTTCATTAACGAGGACCCTCAGAATGCCGAGAAGTATCTGGAGAAGATTGACACGGCATCGCTTATTGCGGATTTTGCCAATTATGAAAAGATTCCGGCTGACTTCGTGGCTAAGGTAAAGGCTCAGGTCGGAGCTGAATAATGATTATATTCAAGAATATGGAAGATAATAATAGGAAACTCTACCCGCTACGATTTGTGGATGAAGGCGCGGATGTGCCTTGGGGACACGTCAGCTATCAGATCGCTGACCTTGGGTTCAAGGATTCGATGATCGACAATGGTTGGTTCGGTGGCAACACCCTGAGCGAACTCATGGGAACGTATCTGGAGAGAGTGGTCGGGGACGATGTGTTTGAGTTTTATGGCCTTCAATTCCCTGTTATGGTGAAGGTTATGGATGTGATCGGTTGGCAGCCATTGCAGATGAACGCCTCCGATGACATCGCAGCAGAAAGGTACGATTCGTTCGGCAAGACCGCCCTTTGGTACGTTCAGGAGGCCGCTCCGGAAGCCGAACTTCTGCTGGGCTTCAACCGTGACATTGATCCAGCTGAGTTCTACGCAAGATGTCAGGACGGGACGGTCAAAGAAGTCTTGAATGTTGTCAAGCCGCATAAAGGCGAGGCGTTCCTGATAAAACCGGGAACTGTTTTCGCTGCCGGTCCGGGACTAAAGATCGTGGAGATAGCCGAGAGCTCCGAACTTGTGTTCAATCTCCATAACTGGGGCGTGGAACTGCCTGATTCAGAGGAACTGCTGCTTGAGGAGGCCTTCGATCTGATTGATTTCCGGAAATATGTCCCAGAGCCTGTCACTGGAGATAAATTGGCAGTCTGCCCTGAATTTGTGGTCACTAAACTCAATCTGAAGGACGGATTCCACATATTCTCCGAGCAGCCTGGCAGTTTCGCAGTTTATTACTGCGCTTCCGGTGAGGCGACCGTCCAGATTCCGGTTGAGAATGACAAAGGCTCAAGGAGTGTGGAATCATATTCATTGAAATCGGGTCACTCCATTTTGGTTCCGTCAGAATTGAACGACTTTTTCCTCATTCCTGCCGCACGTGGAACCGTCCTGCTTGAGACTCTTGTGGAGAAGCGTTTTGTGAAGGATTCGTACACGAATCAGGAGGTCGAACCTAGCTCATTTGTCGAGGCCGAGACCCCAGACCCGCATATTCGTGAATGGAACAGTTAGTTATGGCAGACACTGAAAGAATAGACAAGGTCCTATGGGCCATCAGGGTGTTCAAGACCCGCACCGAGGCCACGGACGCCTGCAAAGGTGGCAAGGTCAAGATCGGAGGAGTCAACGCCAAGCCGTCCAGAATGCTTAAGGTCGGTGAGGTTGTGGAAATCCGCAAGGGTGCCGTGCAGTATTCGTACAGAATCAAGCAACTGGCCGACCACCGTCTCGGTGCAAAGCTGGTCCCTGACTATGCCGAGAACCTCACCCCGCAATCCGAGCTCGACAAGCTAAAGGCCCCCGTTGAGACCTTCTTCCTCCGCAGAGACCCCGGTGCCGGCCGCCCGACCAAAAAAGACCGCCGCGCCATGGAAGAAGCTTGGGACGAGATTGACTACAGCACCGACCTCGGTGGCGTCCCTGATGACATCGCTGCCCACTTCGGCCTCACCGATGATGATTTGTAGCGGTATTTTGTACCCGTGCTGCATAATTGGTTGATTGATAATGAAATAATGAGTTGTCTTTAGCTGATTTCAACTAAAGATAACTCGCTATTATGTTTATAATCAATGGATTGTGCTCCACTGCTGCTTGTTGATATTTATTGGGTGCTCTAGTGACAGCTTCTTAACCACTTCCCTAAAAAACGGTAGAGGCCACTCCGGCTGAATTGATTCAGATTTTGAACGGGAGTTGATTTTAATCTTACGGAATCTATTGTGAGTTCGACATGAAATGCCACTGACCTTTGTCAGATGGCATTTTTTACTTGTTGAAGATTACAGTGTAAGAATTTAATCTTACACTGTTTTGGACGCTATGATGTAGCGTGCTTATACTTAATTATTTACCGTGAGATTCGTAAGACAGATTTGTAAGACACAATTTTTTAAGTATTATGCGTGAATTATCAATTAAACGTTTTATATTTGCGATTATCATTTGAATGATTCAGTCGTAATCTTGATATCTTAAACCGCGGAAGAGGATGAGGGAACAAGCAAATGATAAAGTTGAACTGATTAACTAATATTAATTACAATGAAAAATGTATTATCAAAGTCACAGATGTCGCAGATCAGAGGCGGAGCATGGTGGCATTGCAAAGTTGTTACCAAAATCACAGAAACAGAGTGTGACATTATATTAGAAGGCCCAGAAGTGGATATAGAGGCATCGTCCGCGATAGAAGCTGCGGATATGCTTCACGAGAAGTACGGAGCAAACCAAATCAATTGTACTAGTCTCTAAATACAACTTATGAAACGCTTTTGTCTTGTTCTTGTGGCATTGTTGGCATCGGTTTTTGAGATGTCAGCTCAGACATGGCGAGAGTGGACACTTGATGAGGCTCTTGCTTATAAAGGAGGTACGATGTTCTCTTTGTACAAAGGTGTTTATCGCGATCCTTATCCGACTTATGGACGATGGCATTTCAGCAAGACAAAAAGACTAGACCGCTCCTATCTGCGGGTGGATTATGACGCGGACATCCTCCTCGACTCCTTGTCGGGAAAGAGGGGGATGGATCGTGTCAGGACACTTCTCGGTAAAAACTATATGTTGAGCAACGGTCATTGTTATTGGTTGGGCTCGATGTGCAACACAGTGTTGGAAGGCCAATCACAGAACTATAGGCGGCCAGAGGGGTATTATGAACTGATAAACTGGTTTGTTTATCGTAATTTAACTTCTCGTACAGTGCTGAATCTTCATGCCTTACCAATGCAGTCAGACTATGCCATCCAGTATGATGAGCCGCAGCCAACGTTCGTCTGGAAAATGTCTGTTGACACGATGACAGTAAGCGGCTATTTGTGCCAACGTGCCGACACAGATTACCGTGGCCGCCACTGGACAGTTTGGTTCACACCGGAGATTCCGGTGGATTGCGGCTTCTGGAAATTTTCCGGCCTTCCTGGCCTGATACTGAAAGCCGAGGATAGTGAGCATTACTATTCATTCACTGCTGTGTCCATAAAAAACGTCAAGGAGGACATAGACGTGATTACATCAATCACTGTCAAGAAATTACCCCGAGACAAATTTCGTTTGATGGAGAAGAACCGCTTTGATAACCCAATTCAAAATAGTTGGCATAAGAACGGTTACATGATTGGAACCCATCTTGGCATGAAAGGCATTGATGAGTCGTTATATCATACTGTATTTACCCCTGAAAACTACACCTCTCTTCATTACCCGATGGAACGGGAATGAATATGAGCGGAAGAAGATGTGGTTGTACGCAAATGATAAAGTTGAACTAAATTAACAAATTTTAATTACACATGAAAAATGTATTATCAAAATCTCAGATGTCCTTGATAAAGGGCGGAGCACCAACGGCATGGCTGTGTAAGGCTGTTCAGAGCAAAACCGAGACAGAATGCGATGTAATTCTCGAAGGGCCAACGGAGATTGTTATGGCAGAGACGGCTGTGGTTGCTGCTGACTATATGCATGATAAATACGGAGTAAGCCAAGTGAATTGTACCAAGGCTTAAAAGATCTATGGTTATGAGGCGCTTATGTCTTTTTGTCGTAACATTATTCGCGATGTCATTATTGGCTGATGGGCAGAGGTGGCGGACATGGACGCTTGATGAGGCACTGACTAACTTGGATGATAGGTTTTCTCTGTACGAGGGTGTTTATCGTGACCCGTATCCGGAGTATGCACCATGGCATTTCAACAAGACAAAAAGGCTGGATCGTTCTTATCTGCGAATCTATTATGACGCGGACATCCTCCTCGACTCCTTGTCGGGTAAGAGGGGGATGGACTGGGTCAGAACGCTTGTCGGTAAGAACTATATGCTGAGTGATAGCCATGGCTTTTGGTCTTATTCAATGCGCCAGACAGTTCCATCGGAAGAAACAGATAATTATTGTGATCCGCAAGGTTGTTTCACACCACTGATGAACTGGTTCGTTTATCGTAATCTTACATCCCGTTCAGTACAAAACCTTCATGCCTTACCAATGCTGCTGGACTATGCCATTCAGTATGATGAGCCGCAGCCATCGTTCGTCTGGAAAATGTCCGCTGACACGATGACAGTGAGCGGCTATCTGTGCCAACGTGCCGACACAGATTACCGTGGTCGCCACTGGACAGTCTGGTTCACACCGGAGATTCCGGTGGATTGCGGCTTCTGGAAATTTTCCGGCCTTCCTGGGCTGATATTGAAAGCCGAGGACAGCGAGCGTTACTATTCATTTACTGCTGCGTCCATTAAGAATGTAAAGGAGGACATAGACGTCATTACTTCTATCACTGTCAAGAAATTACCACGAGATAAATTCCGTTTGGTGGAAAAAAGTCGTTTTGATTGCCCTATTATGAATAGTTGGCATGAAAATGATTACATGATTGGTTCTCATACTGGCCTTAAAGGCATTCCAAAGGAACTTGGCTACAAAATCTTTACACCGGAGAATTACACAAGTCCACATTACCCGATGGAACGAGAATGAATATGAGCGCGCGGATAGGTCTGGATCCTGAATTACGTTTGATTTTTATCTTACAGGATCCGTTTCCGGATTTGACGTGAAAGTGCCTTTGGCCGTTGTCAGGCGACACTTTCTTCTTGTCTGGTCTTACAGTGTAAGAATCCAATCTTACACAGGTTTTGATGTTGTGATGTAGTGTGTTAATATTTGATTATTTACACTGATGTCAAGGAGGTGGCTTTGTAAGACGTGATTCTCGTGTTTATGAGTGAATTGTCAATTGGACGTTATATATTTGCAGTGGTCGTTTGCGCGATTCCGTCTTCTTTTTGATATCTTAGGCCGCGGAAGAAGGTGAGGTTGTACGCAAATGATAAAGTTGAACTGATTAACAAATTTTAATTACCATGAAAAGAGTATTGTCAAAGTCACAGATGTCGCAGATCAGAGGTGGCGAAAGTTGGGTTTGTTTGGCTGTAAGGAATGTAATACAGACCGAGTGTGATGTGATTCTTGAAGGAGATTCAGAAGTTGTAGAAGCCGCAACTGCAGTCGATGCAGCTGACTACATGCACAAGAAGTATGGCGCGAACCAAGTCAACTGTACACGTGCTAATTAACTGATTTCTATGAAACGCTTTTGTCTTGTTGTTTTGACATTGTTAATGATGTCATCATTTGCGGAGGCTCAGAGGTGGCGTAAATTTACACTTGAGGAGGCTCTGACCAATTGGGATGGTAGGTTCTCTTTGTACGAAGGTGTCTATCGTGATCCATACCCAGAGTATGCAATCTGGAATCTCAGCAAGACAAAAAGACTTGACCGCTCCTATCTGCGGGTTGATTACGATGCGGACATCCTCCTCGACTCCCTGTCGGGTAAGAGGGGGATGGATCGTGTCAGGACACTGCTCGGCAAGAACTATATGTTGAGCAACGGCCATTATTATTGGATGGGCTCGATGTGCAACACGGTGCCAGAAGACCAATCAAAGAACTATAGACGACCAGAGGGGTATTATGAACTGATAAACTGGTTCGTTTATCGTAATCTGGCTTCTCGTATGGTATCTAACCTCCATGCCTTGCCGATGTTGCCACATTATGCTATCCAGTATGATGAATCGCAACCTTCGTTCGTTTGGACGATGTCTGCTGACACAATGACAGTGAGCGGCTATCTGTGCCAACGTGCCGACACGGATTATTGTGGCCGCCATTGGACCGTCTGGTTCACATCGGATATCCCTGTGGATTGCGGATTCTGGAAATTTTCCGGCCTTCCGGGGCTGATACTGAAAGCCGAGGACAGCGAGCGTTACTATTCATTTACTGCTGTGTCCATCAAGAACGCCAAGGAGGACATAGATGTGGTGACCTCTATCACAGTCAAGAAATTACCCCGAGATAAATTCCGTTCGGTCGAAAAGAAACGTTTTGATTGCCCTATTATGAATAGTTGGCATGAACATGATTACATGATTGGTACTCATAATGGTCTTAAAGGTATTCCAGAGGAACTGGGCTACAAAATCTTCACCCCAGAGAATTACACAAGTCCCCATTACCCGATGGAACGGGAATGAATATGAGCACGAGTGAGTTTGTAAAGGTAGTGCACATATTTTCAGTTGACAACGGATTTGTTGCCGACAAGCACGCTATTCAGACAGCCTATCGGAAGCACCCTATGCAGAACAGCATGCGGTGTGTCAGTGACGTCCTTGACGAAATAGGTGTCAACCATGAGGTCTGTTCTTTGGAGGATTGCACCAGCGTGGACTTGAATGGTAAGATTTTGTTTGTACCCTACGAGCCCAATCCGCTGAGATTTGTTTCCGAGCACTGCACGGACACTTTGACGCTTTATGATGGGAAAGTCAAAACTGATGTGCCTCTAAGGAAGATAGAGACACATCTTCCGCTCTATGTTATTCAGACAGATGGATATGCTTCAGACAAGAAGGTGCGGTGCAATGTGGGATGCTATTTTAGAAACGTAATATGGGATTTGGGAGATAATGGCCTTAAAACTTTGATGTTCGTGTCCCTTTTAGCACTGATATTCATTAACACAATCTCTCTTTCAACGTTCTTGCTACGTCTATGTCTGTTTTGCGGTCTTGCTGTTTCTTCATCCATAGTATTTAAAGAATTTTTCGGGACGGATGCCGGTAAAGGATTGTGTGACATTGTAGGTTCGCATGGATGCCGGACTGTTACTGACAATGAGGATTCCAAGTTGTTCGGACTGGTGCCTCTCGGAGATCTGGCTTTGACATATTTTCTTGTCGAGTTCATCCTTTCCTTGACGATTCGTGACGCAACTGTCTTTCCTTCTTTCCTCTATATATCTTGCCTGACTTTGCCTATTGTCGCCTATTCGCTATTTTTTCAGCTCAAAAATCGTACGTTCTGTGTCTATTGTCTGTTGGTGGATTTTCTGTTGGCCATGGAATTCTTGCTGCTGCTTATGGCTGCCAGCCTCCCTTTGGACATTAATGTAGGCTATATTCTGTGTTTCGCATTTGGTTGCATCTTTGTTTTGTTTATGATTACCATCCTAAGGAACAATTCCTTGGATCGTTATACGTATAAAAGACTCAGACGCAAAGAAGAAATCATTCTTTCCGACCAGGCTCTCTTTATGAATCTTCTTAATTCGGAGCGCAGGCTCGTTTCACGTGAAGAATTAAACTTCCCGACAGTCAACAACGGATTACGTGAATATGAACATTGGCTCTTGGTGGCTCTTAACCCATATTGCCCGCACTGTCAGGAACTTGTAAAAGAATTGAGCGCATTGGAGAACGTCCGGATAGATGTTGTTTTCGCGGTGTATGATCAGTCTGGGGTCAACGCGGCAAGTTGGATCCTTGAGGAATATGATGCTAACATGGCGGACAGTGATATGCATGCGGTGCTTGATCGATGGTATTCGTCAATGGAAGTGCCGCGAGGGTGGAAAGTCAATGCTGAATATGAACGCATGGCGCTTCGGCATAGCCGTTTCGCCAAGACCAAGCGAATAACGGAAACACCTTTTATCTGTGTAGATGGCAGACTCCTGCCGGGAATGTACGATTATACGGAATTGCGGTTTTTTTTCTGATGGCGTTTTTGAAGAATATATTTGAGTGACTCAATGAGATTTGTCAGCTATATCCAACACGATTCGATGGACTGCGGCCCCACCTGCCTTAGAATGGTGGCCAGGTTCTATGGCAAGAGTTACAGCCTTCAGAACCTTAGGGACCGATGTCATATCACAAGGGAGGGCGTGTCCCTGCTGGGAATAAGTGACGCTGCCGAATCCATCGGCTTCCGCACGACTGGGGTCAAGGTGACTTGGAGGCAGATGGTCGAGGAGATGCCGTTGCCTTGCATAGTCCACTGGAACCAACGTCATTTTGTCGTAGTCTATGATGTGGTGAAAAAGCGCGGGTCTTACAAAGTTGTGGTGGCCGATCCCGCGTCCGGCCTGCTTGAGTACCGAGCAGAGGATTTCCTGAAATCCTGGCTGGAGTCTGAGGAAAAGACTGAAGGCATAGCCTTGATTATGGAACCAACACCGAAATTCTACGAAGAAGACGGTGATGAAGAACGCAGGCACTATGGTTTCGGCTACGTGCTCAAATACTTGAGGCCTTACCGCTCCTACATAGTCCAGATTCTTTTGGCGATGCTCACCGCGAGTGTTATAAGCCTTCTGATGCCATTCATCACACAGTCTGTTGTGGACAAGGGAATCGGCACCGGGAGCCTGTCCTTGATTGTTGTGCTGCTCATAGCCCAACTGACTTTGACTTTAGGCGGTCTGGCGAACAATCTAATCCGTAGCTGGCTGATGCTGCACACCACATCGAGGGTGAGCATATCCTTGATCTCTGATTTTCTCTGCAAACTGATGAAACTACCTATAGCCTTCTTTGACAGTAAGATGGTGGGCGACATAATGCAGAGAATAGGGGACTACAACCGCATTCAGACATTCCTGACGGGCTCATTGCTCAGCATGGTCATCGCGGTGGTTTCCTTCGTTGTCTATGGCTTCATCATGGCTGGTTACAACGCGACAATATTCATCGTCTTTCTGGTTGGCGCGTCTTTGTACGTGCTTTGGGTCCTGCTTTTTATGAAGAGAAGACGGAAACTAGACTATATGCGCTTCCAGCAAGCCTCCGTGAACCAAAGCAACATTGTCCAACTCATCGGAGGAATGCAGGAGATCAAGCTGAACAACTGTGAGAAGCAGAAAAGGTGGGAATGGGAGGCGATTCAGGCAAGGCTGTTCAAGGTCGGAGTGAAGAGCCTTACCCTCGGACAGATTCAGGAGATAGGTAGCACATTCATTGACCAGACCAAAAATATTCTTATGTCATTCATCGCTGCCAAGTCGGTGATAGATGGTGGGATGACGTTGGGAATGATGATGGCACTTCAGTACATAATGGGCCAGATCAACGCTCCGATTTCTCAGTTCATCTCTTTTGTCCAGTCCGCTCAGGACGCGTCCATCTCGCTAGATCGCCTTGGTGAAATCCACGAAATGAAGGACGAGGAACCGTTGGATGAGGAAAGGATTAAAGACATTCCAGAGGATGCCGACATTGCTTTCCGTGACGTGGTGTTCCAGTATGACGGGCCTCATTCTCCTAAGGTTCTTGATGACGTGTCGCTGACGATTCCGTCAGGGAAGGTGACCGCTATAGTCGGTGCGTCCGGAAGCGGAAAGACCACAATGCTTAAGATGATGCTTGGATTCTATCCTCCAGTTTCGGGCGAGGTCCTGCTTGGAAATGTGCCATTGAAGAACTACAGTGAGAGTCGGTGGAGGGCAAGGTGCGGGACAGTGATACAGGAAGGCTATATATTCTCAGATACTATCGCTGCCAACATCGCGGTGTCCGAGGAATATCCTAACATGGACAGGGTGCGGTGGGCAGCGGGCATTTCAAACATAAAAAGTTGGATAGAAGGTCTGCCTCTTGGCTACGGCACAAAGATCGGGGCAGACGGTCACGTACTTAGCTCAGGGCAGAAACAGCGCATCTTGATTGCCAGGGCTGCCTACAAGGATGCCCAGTACTTGTTCTTTGATGAGGCGACCAACTCTCTTGATGCTAACAACGAGAGAACCATCATGGAAAATCTGGATCGGCTTTTCGCGGACAAGACAGTGGTTGTTGTGGCACATCGCCTGAGTACAGTGAAGAATGCTGACAACATCATTGTCCTAGACAAGGGGAGGATAGCCGAGCAAGGGACTCATTTGCAGCTCACTGCCCTGCGTGGAAAGTATTATGAATTGGTGAAGAACCAGCTTGAGCTTGGAGGATGACGGTATGGCTGAAAGAAAACGTATAGAAGACTTCTATAGCGAACCCGTTCAGGAGATAATGGGGACAATTCCGTCTTGGATAACAAGGTGGGGAGTCACTGTCATATTCGGGATATTCGTGATCATATTCATTGGTTGCTGCCTGATCCGCTATCCCCAGACGATTGCGTCTCCGATTGTCATCACCTCCTCCAATCCTCCATCAAGGATCGCAGCAAGATTTTCAGGCCTGTTGGACACCGTCACCATCGCGAATGGCGGGAAGGTGAGAAAAGGGGACCTGATAGCATTGTTAGCGACACCCGCTCGCTATGATGATGTGCTGAGAGTCAGGACTTTTGTTGATGATTGCAGCCATCGTTCCTTAAAGGATGTCCTTTCGGACACGATGTTCAGAAGTAAACTTGAATTGGGTGACATTCAGGCATTGTGGACGGAGGCTGCAGCGGTGGCGGACGAGTACGCACGCTACATATCCCTTGACTTGGCCGGTCGCCAGACACGGATGACAAATGACAGGATCAGCAAGAACAAGGAGTACTATGAATATCTTGTGGCGCAGCGGGACATCCTGCTTGAAGACATTTCCATCCAAAGGCGGATCATGGACAGTGATTCGATCCTGCTGAGGAAGGAGGCGATCTCTGAATATGAGTTCCAATCGTCACGGCAGTCCTACCTCTCGAAACTGAATAGCCTGACAGGCTTTGAATCCTCCATGAAATCTGCCCAGATGACGATGCTTCAATTGTTTCAGAGTGCCGATGAGATTGAACTTCAAAGACTTAAGGAAGAGAATGATTTCTATGTCAGAATCAACCAGTGTCTCCAAAGGATCTCCGCTCAGGTTGATGTTTGGTTTGAAACCTATGCGATAGTCGCTCCAATGGACGGTATCGTGTCGTTGCAGGATTATTGGAGTCGAGGGCAGCACGTGAACGCTGGCGATGTCGTGGCGAGTGTTGTCCCAGATGCGGTAGGTGTGGTCGAAGGACGGATGAGGGTGTCTTCCATGGGATTCGGCAAGGTGGTTGAGGGACAGGAGGTAAATGTTAGGCTGAACGGTTTCCCGTACATGGAGTTTGGCATTTTGAAGGGATCTGTCAGCCACATTTCCTCCGTGCCCGAAAAGGATTCTAGTGGGGAAGTCTCGTACACTATCGAAGTCTCATTCCCAAAAGGTCTAGTCAGCACTTACGGGAAGACTTTCCCAATGATTCAAGAGATGGACGGAACCGCTGAGATAATCACCGAGGACATGCGCCTCGCTGGTCAGCTGCTGTATCCGATTAAATCGCTGTTTATGAATAGATGAGCTATAAAGTCAATAATACATTTAAATTAGTTGTTATATGATTAAACGAATTATTCTTTTTTTGTCATTGTTGTGTGGCATTTCTGCGTTTTCACTAGCTTCAAGTGATGATGAACAAATCGAGATTGTGATTACGGATACAGACACGGTTCCGTCTAGACCAACACACAGGGCACCGTCCAGAATTCCGCTGGAATGCTATTATGATTCCGGCATGAATTGCGTTTTGATCAAATTTAAAAGCGCTGTCGGTGAGGTAATGATTGACCTTTATAATTCAATGACAGGAGAAAGTGTCAATGTTACGGTTCTGGCCAATGGAACCCAGATTGTTCCTTGTCCAGGGGATGAGGGTTATTGTACGATAACGTTTATCCTTTCAAATGGAAAACAGTATTTCGGAAATTTCCTTTTATGATTGTGAAACAGGCATAAGTTCCGGATGCCATGTGGCATCCGGGCATCTTGCAAATTACTTCAAATCACATTATATTTACGAAATAGAATATTCGTTGTTATGAAGTACTTGCAAGGCTTTATTCTTTTTGTATCTTTTTTGTTCGTTTCTTGTGGCAATCAGGAAATAAAACTTACTTTGTCAGAAGTGGAGAGGTGCATTTGTGAGCATCCAGAAAATGCGCTGGAAACACTTCGCGGGATGAATCAAAGTTCACTGAATACGAAAAAACTGCGTGCAAAGTATGCCTTGCTTTATGCCATGGCTTTGGACAGGAACTTCATTGACACCACGGATGTTTCTGTTATTATGCCTGCGGTTGACTACTACAATCGACACGGTAGTCCTGATGAAAAGTTGAAGACACATTTCTATCTCGGACGTATTTATCTGAATGCTCGTCGGTTGGATAAGGCTGCATACGAATATTCATTGGCTGAGTCAGAGGCGGAAAAGTCACAAGATCTTGTGCAGAAAGGCTTATTGTTCATGAATTTCAGCTATCTATACAATTGGATTCATAACAATGACAAACAACTTGAATATGCGGAAAAAGGTCTGGCTTGTTACAGCGAGGCTGGTGATACGAGTCGCATGAACTTGTCATATGGTGATCTTGCGCGTGCGTATCATGGAAGGCGGGAATGGGATAAGGCTGATTCTTTATACCGTATCGGAATAGAAAAGGCGAAACATGATACGTTGGTCGTATCCAACCTTTTGGCCAATTACGCCAAAATGAAAATGATTCAAACGGAACCTGATCCTCATGGCGCTATTTCTCTGTTGGAGTCTCTGTCACATGAGTATCACCAATCTCTGTCTATAATAGATTATGGGGTTTATGCATACGCGTCAGACATGATAGGTGATCAATTCACTTGTGACCGGATTGTCGTTCAGCTTGAGAATCTTGATGTAAAACATAAAAAAGATGCTTTGATTTGGCTGTATCGGATATATAACAGTAGAGGTGATTATAAGAAAGCATTAGATTATTTGCAATCCGCCAAGGTGTATAATATTGAAGTGTTGAATTCCCTTTTGGCTCTTCCTGTTTCTGAGGGACTTCAGGATTATTACCAGTTTGTCGCGGATGAAAATCGTGTCAGAAGTCATAAGATCTTGATAATATCGGCTGTCAGTCTTTCCTTTGCTGTTCTGCTGTTTATGATATTATTACTATATCATCGTGTTAGGCTGATGAAAGAACGTGAGAATGATAGACAGATGCTGCACCTTTTAGATGAGGCGAAGAGAGTGTTGGAGCAGGAGAATGCAGAGTTGAAATCCAAATACGATATAAGTGAGGATGAACGGAAAAAGGTGCGTTTATCTTTAGCTTCTGTTTATAAGGGAAAATTTGCCACACTGGGTGAACTCTGTAAGGCTTATTTGGGCTTAAACGGTCGTAGTGATAAGAAAGATCTTATTTATTATCACGTGGAACAGCTAATTTCCGATATTAATGGAGACAATAATCTATTTGACAAATTTGAGTCTCGTATTAACCAAGATCTTAATGGAATCCTTGTCCATATAAAAGAGGACTTGGGAATTGCCGGCAAAAAGGATGAGCGTTTTATCTGTTATCTTATTGCCGGTTTGGATTCACAGACTATAGCAATGTTGCTTAACCTTTCCGTGTCGAATGTCTATACAAAGAGATCACGCCTGCGTGAACGTATCAGAAAATTAAATTCTCCTTATAAAGATGATTACTTGTTGATGATTTAACCGATTTATTTTCTTACAACCACCTTCTTGTCCTTGACGAACCATCCTTTTTTATGGCTCTCCATTGTCGATTTAATCTAATGACATCATGCTTGTAAGGTTATTGTCTTACATGAAGTTTTAGAATAAGATGTATTATGTTTATTATGTGGTGGTTACACTACTGTGTTGGCGAGGATTTATGTAAGATGAATTTTTGTTATATTCCTTTAATATAAATAAAAACGTTTTTATATTTGCGTGAAGCATTATACTCTTGTGTCATGAGAACAGAGCCATATATGTTTACATTGATTCTCCTTGTAGCTTGCAACATCAATAAGGAGTATGCCTTGTTTATGCATGATAGGGTTGGCGGACGTTGGTGCTGTGATATCTGCCCCTTCTTCCCAGCCTATTGAAATATGAAGCAAAGATTACTTATACTCGTTATTATCTTGTGTCTTTCTTGTGTGGGAACGGATGGCGTGAGGACAGGCCCTGGGCAGGTCACGGTCATATTCAAGGATGCACCGGAGCAGAGAAGCACCGAAAGGATCGGCCATTTGAATAGTGTACATGGGTCGATCGTTGCTTATGTGGACAGCGCTGGGCATGAGATGGGTTTCAACCCAAGAAGCATCGGTTTTGATACTCTGGATGTTCCAACGTATCATGGCTATGCGGAGATAATCCACCTTTATCAGGCTTGCGAGGAGATTCCTTTCCTTTTGCCGGAGGGTGATTCTGTGATGGTTACGTACGACAAGAATGCTAGACCAGTGATGAGAAGCCTTAGTAATGAGGAATATACCAAACTGTATCGCCTGCCGGAGTCTGTCCTTGGATTGGTTCATCGGAACGGATACTCTTTCAGGTCGATTCTTAGGAATCCTCGTTTTCGTGCAGCAGAAAAATACCTGACCGATCCTGCCAGTCAAAGAAAATATCCGGGACTGGAAAAGATTTTTAAAGAGTATTATGTGGATCTTGATTCTGCAGGAAACATGTACAATAACTGGCGCGATTGCTTTTCCGCGAAGCTGGATTCGCTTTCACAAACAGGAAACCGTGGACGGGAATATTCTCGTTGGTACAGGCAGACGCTGCTTGAAGATGGGTGCCCTGTCGGCTGCATCAAACAATCAGACAGCCTATTGCGCTATATCACCCATCTTCATAAACTGATGGGATATCCAGATGAGGGCTATGACTCATTTGATTATACTGGCAGGTTTGATTATGTGGCGCGGGACACGACATTATGCAAAGCCGCGAGAGAGTCTCTGATGCGTCACTACATTGACAGGATAAATGACACGGGTTGGGTTCCATATCCGGAAAATATTGTCAATGAGTACAATGAAAAATACCACGATTTGACTGTGGACAGTTCATTTTTGCGTCCGGCAATAGAAAAGCCTAATGTCTCCTCGATTGATGGTTATACGTATGATCTCGTTCTTCAGGATATTACCGGAAATAGACTGTCATTGGCGGAAGTTATAGAGAAACATAGAGGAAAGGTGATCTATATGGACATGTGGGCAAGCTGGTGCGGACCTTGTCGGAAAGAGATGCCTGCTTCAAGACGACTGAAAGTGGGACTGGATTCTGATGAAATCATATTCATGAACATCTCGTCAGACAGAAATGAATCTGAGTGGAAGCGGGCTGTCAAAGAATATGGGCTGGGTGACATTGGCGAGAATTTCCGGATAGTGTCAGCTGAGTCCAAATTTTTGAAGGAGATAAAGTTCAGATATATTCCGCGGTATCTTGTTTTCGACACGGACGGAAGACTTGTTAATCCTGACGCACCAAGGCCATCCTCGTCAGAAATACTAAATGAACTTGACAAATATATTGGACTATTTTGATCTATTCTTATGAGAAAGACAATTATTGTTACCTACTTGGTCATCGGATTGTTTTCGTGTATGGCGTTTCCGATGGCTAATGCGCAGCCGTCACCTTATCATTACGCGCAGCGGTCCTCCTATCCTTTCGGTTGTAGGGATGTTGCAAGCAAGAAGGA
>CAKUSF010000039.1 GCA_934678915.1 uncultured Bacteroidales bacterium | reverse complement strand
ATGTAATAGTTCTCCGCCTTCTGCATCAGCTGCTTCATACCTTGCTCACTGAGGAACTTAATGAGCGGCTGGTACTTAGGAAGGCCTTTATAGGCTCTGAGAAGAAGCATTCCTCCCTCATCCTCCTTACCTGCGGCAATAGCCCTCTTGGCATCATTCAATACCTGAGTCACAAGAGCGCGCTGCTTTTGATAGAGACTTTCAACGTAAGGCTTGAACTCCATGTACTGCTCGTCATCCTGAGCTTTGGCAACAGGACCAGAGATAATCAATGGGGTACGAGCATCATCAATGAGCACGGAGTCAACCTCATCGACAATGGCAAAATGATGTTTCCTCTGGACGAGGTCTGTCATATTCACTGCCATATTGTCACGAAGGTAGTCAAAACCGAACTCATTGTTTGTTCCGAAGGTGATGTCACAGTTGTAGGCTCTCTTTCGGGCATCGCTGTTAGGCTCATGCTTGTCAATGCAATCTACAGAAAGGCCATGGAACATGTAAAGAGGTCCCATCCATTCAGAGTCACGCTTGGAGAGGTAGTCATTGACAGTCACGACATGTACTCCCTTGCCAGCCAAGGCATTAAGGAACACTGGAAGGGTTGCGACAAGGGTCTTGCCCTCACCCGTAGCCATCTCAGCGATTTTACCTTGGTGTAGTACAATACCTCCAATCAACTGGACATCGTAATGAACCATGTCCCAAGTCACCTCGTTCCCACCGGCTACCCAATGATTCTGATAGATGGCCTTATCTCCTTCAATATGAACGAAATCATGATTGATGCTCAACGAACGGTCGAAGTCGTTGGCCGTCACCTCAATGGTAGGGTTTTCCTTGAATCTTCGAGCCGTTGACTTCATGATCGCGAAAGCCTGAGGAAGAATCTCCTCCAAGACCTTCTCAATCTCCGCATCCTCATCTTTCACCAATTTATCAGACTCGGTTGCCAATTCCTCTTTTTCATGTACTGGAATATCCTCGTCCAGCTTGGCCTTGATCTCAGCGATCCTCTTCTCGAAAGGAGCCTCACAGTCACGTAGCTTAGCCTTCAACTCCTCCGTCTTAGCTCTCAATTCATCGTTAGAGAGCTGATCAATAGGACCATAGGCCTCCAAAACCTTATTAAGGACAGGCCTAATCTGCTTAAGATCCCTGTCGGCCTTCGAGCCGAACACTTTTTTAAGAATAGTTGCTATTGCCATAAAAAACCTAAATGTCTCTGATTATCCTACAAATTTAATGATAATCAAAGACATTTACAATTATTAAGCCCCTAATTATTCACTGCCGAATTGGCAGTCGCAACGTAGTCCACAAAAGTCAATCTACCAAATGATTGAGCAAAAGCTTTCGAATGTTGTCGGAAATTTTCTTATGGGCATCAGTAGCGTTCTCCAACATCTCTGCCAGATTCTTGTACTTGATAAGTTCACGAGTGTCTTCTTCATTAGTAAAAATATACCCCATGTAATCTTCATAGGCATCATCTGCTGCATGCTCCAACTCCGTAACACGCTCGCAAGCCATTGAAATTGAGGAAACATTCTTCTTCAGGTCAACCAGCAATGGGATTGTGTCATGAATGACTTCCGACTGCGACTGAGCCATCTGAGCCAATTCTTTAAGTTGGTCGTCAAGTTTGGCCGGACGATAGATCAGTACTGCCTTCGAAGTGTCTTTTATGACATCCAAGCAGTCGTCCATAGCCATTGCAACAGCTTGAAGATCCAACTTATTGACTTGAACGAACGGAAGCCCTGAAAGCATCTCATGGAACTCAGTAAGAAGGGCATCCCCTTGAGCTTCACATGATTTGATCTCTTTCTCCATTCTGGAGCGCTGTTCCAAATCCTCCGTTCCGAACATTGCTACCAAAAGCGATGAAGTCTTGCTCAGGAAATCGGTCTGTTGCGCAAGAATAGGAACGAAATCATGCCCGTTTCTCCCAAAGAACGCCTTCATTCTTTTTAATATGCCCATAAAGAAAAAACTAAAACTCTAAAAATATTTTTTATGAAGCATCAAATTTACAATCTATTTCGCAATTTCGCCACTATTCTATAAAAAACAGAAAAATATTCGTATTATTTCTTTTTAACTCCAAAAAGTATTTCATTATCGAACTACCTTTGTCTCAGGTTTTTGTCCAGCTGATGACAGTCCGACAAGTCCGATTTTACGCTTCAATCCCGCCAATGGCCTTCATTGCCCTTACGGATCCAATCACAACACATCGCGGTGTTCTGCCGCAGTATCCACTCAAATTTCGAACTTGCTTTTACTCTTAATCCGAGATGGAGTGCAAGGCCAGCGGGAAATGCGTAAGCTAGTATTCTTCTGTTCAAACGTTTTGATATCAAGCATAAACTTCGTAAATTGCAAGCGAAATTCGAGAACGATGCGACTTGCATACTGCATACACGCTCTTAACCTCTCAGGAGGCATTGAAAGGGTGCTCACGACCAAGGCCAATTATTTGGCCGATGTCTTGGGCTACGAGGTTCACATCATCACTGCACGGCAAAAAGGCAGAAAGGCATTTTTCAAACTCAGCGATAAAATCATCAAGCACGATCTGAATGTCAATGACAGAATCTTCATCCGAAAGTACAAGAAAAGACTGGATTCCCTCCTTGGAGAGATTCGTCCAGACATCTCGATAACAGTCTGTGACAATGGTATTTATGCCCTTACAGGTTGCAAAAACGGTGGCATCAAGATTGGAGAATTTCATTTCTCCCACGAGAAATTCCTTATGAAGTACGGCTCAAACGCAATTGGAAGGCTCTATGCTTCGTTAAGGACCAAACGACTTGAAAAGGCTGTCAAAAAGCTAGACCGTTTCGTAGTTCTGACTAAAGCAGACAAGGAGGACTGGGAGAAAGTCAAGCCGGACGTTGAGCAAATCTACAACCCTCTTTCTTTCATCTCAAAGGACGTCTCTTCCCTCTCTCGGAAACGGTGCATCGCTGTGGGCAGATTGGAAAACCAAAAGAATTTCAAAGATATTGTCACAGCTTGGAGAATCGTGAATGAAAGGCATCCCGACTGGTCTCTCGACATCTATGGAAATGGAAGCCAAAAGGAAGCATTACAAAGCCAAATTGAGGAATTTGGATTAAAAGACAGAATAAGACTAGAGGGAAACACTGACAATGTGCTCAAGGAATTGCTCGACAGTTCATGCCTTGTGATGTCGTCACGATTCGAGGGATTCCCTATGATCCTTCTTGAGGCTCTGACAACAGGTTTGCCTATAGTTAGTTACGACTGCCCTAAGGGTCCGTCCGAGATTGTCACCATCGGAGCTAACGGCTACCTTGCAAAAGTCGGGGACACAGCGACCCTAGCACAAGGAATATGCAGCATCATCTCCAACGAAGAGCTTAGAAAGCGCTTTGGAGCCGAATCCAAAAGACGTTCTGAAAATTTCACTTTGGAAAAAACGATGAAAAGATGGGACTCACTTTTCAAAGAATCATCCAGCACTATTTCTCAAAACTTGATTTGAGTGGTAGAGCTCGCTCAAAAGAGTCCAACAGAATCTTCCTTTCCGACAGATAAGCTTCCTCTTTCAGGTGTACATCATTGATGCAAACCAGTTTACGAGACGGTTCAAGAAGATATTCCCCAATTGAAGTAGCGGAAGAGGTAGCTATGGAGAAGAATTTGCCGGACAGGCGCTTCCGAATGGCCTTCCCTTGATGGAAAAGATAGTCAAGGAATAGGTATTGGTTCAGGTTCTCCATTGTACGGACCTGCGAGAGAGTCGCGAAGATGGACTCCTTCATCTTTTCAAAAACCTCTTCATTGGCAGTGCGAATCATGGGAGAACAGATGTGCTGAGGGCGGACAAACAGCACGCTCTCACCAAGGCCAAGCGCCTTTCTGGCCATGCGGTCAGAGTTACGGCACTGGCGTTTGTACATTCCACCGGCAAAAAGGTGGCGCGAGAAACCAATCACTATCTTCCCGTCACGAAAATAATCGTTCTCACTGCTTGGAGCAACAGGGAACATGTCATCATTGAAATAGATGAATTGCTCGTCCAGCCCTGGAATCCTATGGAGGAACATCTCGATGGTTGTGCTGTTGAATGTAGGCAGGAACTTTTCCGGGATAATGTCCTTATGAGTCACCACATTAAGACGCTCGGAAGCCCAAGCGGGAACCTGGGTCTTGCCAGAGACGACCAAATAGACATTCCTGACAAACGGCATGTAAGTCTCTATGCCACGGAGAAGGTACTTCAAGGTTCCCCAATCACGGAAACGTTTATCCAGCGCAGGAATATTCAAAGCACGGGAATATTCCTCCCTCCAAACAGGGTCAAGGCCATTGACATAGGTTATGACTGCATCCATAGAATCAATTATCAAGAAGAAATACTGTAAGATCGTGCGTTTTGCGGTCTTTTTCAGGAGGTAAGGTCATGTACTCACCAAATTCTTGTGTCAGCCATTCATCCCAACGACTGAATGCTTTGAAATAGCAGCCCTCGAACTCAATGTCAGAATATTCCTCAAGCATGCTTTTTTCGAATATTTCCCTCGTTCCATTGTAGGTGACGGAGACTGCTCCCACAAGACGGGAAGTCTCATAAGGGTACTTCAAGACCTCTGAATTAATCTTTTTCCACCAATATTCAGCACCCATCGCATGGGCTTCCAGTTTGGAAAGCAATGGTTGATGAAAATTTAAAAGATCAAAACGTGTTCCGCAGATGTTGAGCCTGTGCGACCAATGAGTTAGACGATGCTCTCTTTTTCTCTGAATGTCAGGATCTTCCGGTTTGCCATCCATAGGGAATATGTCGATGTTCAGGCCGAAATCATAGTCACACCCTTTCCCCTGTAGGCTCTTGGTGTGAGTGTCCTCAACCTTAGCGAAGAAATGAACAAACCGGTCTCCTTTAGCTCCCTCCTTATGACAAAGACAACGGTAACGAGAAGCCTCTTCCTTGCCAAAGGATGCAACAAAACGCTCATAATCAGGCCTCGGCATCAACAAATCAATGTCATCATCCCACGGAATGAACCCTTTGTGACGAACCGCCCCTAGAAGCGTTCCGTAAGCAATAGAATAACGTATTCCCTCTTTTACGCAGAAAGAATCCACCGCCTTAAGGATGTCCAGAAGATAAAGTTGAATCTCCCTATGTGACAATTTTTGCATTACTTTTCTAAATTATAGCCTGATATTTACAAATATAATTGATTTTTGTTAAATTTGTAAATCTGTAGCAAACGGAATATGCATTCATACGTATTTCCAGGTGACCTGGACAAAGAAATAGCCGCGATCGGCTCACAGCCGATCCCTTACATGAGGACCGATGAGTTCTCAAGAATCAATCTCGAATCAGAGAGCATCCTTCTAGACCTCATTCATTGTCAAGGCGGAAGGACAATCATCTACACGGGTTCCGGCACCGGTGCCATGAGTGCTGTCGTGGAAAACTACGTCAGCACAAAGAAGAAAGCTATAGCCATCAACGGTGGCTCATTCGGCAAACGTTGGGTCTCACTATGTGAGTACTACGGTGTTCCTGTGCTCGATTTCAAAGTCCCGTTCGCAAAAGACATTGACTATGAAGCATTGGAGAGAACCATAGAGACAGAGAGACCGGACGTGTTCCTCTGCCAGCACCACGAGACCTCAACGGGGCAACTTTTCAATCTTGAAAAGATTTCCGGAATATGCCACCGCCACAATGTCTCCCTAGTAGTTGATGTCATCAGCACATTTCTGGCGGAGGAACTGAACATGGATGCGCTCGGAATCGACATCTGCATTACCAGCACCCAAAAAGGTCTGAACATTCCTCCGGGACTTTCAATCGTCTTCTTGAGTAAAAGACTTAAAGGGTATGAATATGCTCACAGAGGTTATTATTGGGACTTTGAGGATAATCTGTCCAACCTGCAAAGAGGTCAGACTCCATTCAGCCCAGCCACTCTTATCTATCTCCAACTCCATGCTAGACTTAAGCAGATAAAGTCTCAAGGAGGAGAATCCTTCAACATCTCCGAGGTCCGTCACAGAGCAGAAGTGTTCCGTGAGGAATGCCGGAAATACGGTTGGACGATGCCGGCTGAAGTTCCATCCCATGCAATCACTGCGCTCCAAACCAAAGACACAGCGGAACGCAGGATATTCAGAGGCCTCATCGACCGTTACGAGACTTTCATCATGCCTGGTTCCCTACCTGGTTTCTACCGAATCTCTCACATGGGCATCCAATCCGATGATGAGCTTCGGGAACTTGCGCTACGCATCCACACAATCGAAGAAGAATCTGCCCGATGAGGAAAGTGATTACCTACGGAACGTTTGACGTTCTCCATCAAGGACACATCAATCTGCTGCGCAGGGCCAAGGAGTTGGGTGACTGGCTGATAGTCGGAGTCACCACAGACAATTTCGACCTTGAGCGCGGCAAGCTCAACACACGTGACAGTGTTATGAAGCGAGTTCAGGCCGTCAAGGAAACCGGATTCGCTGACGAAGTCATCATTGAGGAATATAAAGGCCAAAAAATTGATGACATTCAGAAGTACAATGTGGATGTGTTCGCGATAGGCTCCGACTGGGAAGGCTACTTTGACTATCTTAAAGAGTACTGCGAGGTAGTCTATCTGCCTCGTACTCAAGGCATCTCAAGCACAATGCTAAGAGAAGAGCAGATTTCAGTCAGAATCGGTGTGATCGGGACAGGCAGCATAGCGAGGCGTTTCATCCCAGAAGCAAAATTCGTCAGCGGGAATGTTGTCTCCGCTGCTTACAACCCAGACTTCGATGCGTGCGCGGAATTTTGTGCGAGGCATGGTATAAAAGCAGCCAAAAATCTAGAGGAGTTTCTGGAAAACTGTGACGCAGTCTATGTCGCTTCTCCTCACTACACTCATTTTGACTATGTAAAAAAGGCTTTGGAAGCTGGGAAAGACGTCCTTTGCGAAACGCCTTTTGTCCTTCATCTGTCTGAAGCCGAGGAGCTTTACTCTATCGCTGAATCCAATCACAGGACTTTGATGGTTGCTCACAAGACAGCTTACTGCCCTGCTTTCCGGCATCTTGTAACGATGCTTAAATCAGGAGTCATCGGTAAAATTGTGGACATCAATGCGTCTGTCACCACTCTGACTGATGAGTGCTCTTCTAAACTAGATCACAACAAATTCGGTGGCAGCATGAACGAAAATGCATGCTTCCCTCTCCTGCCGATCATCAAGTTGCTGGGCAGAGAGGTCCGCAACGTCAACTTCTATTCGATCATGAAGAATGATGTTGACATTTACACCAAAGCTGTGTTCCGTTACGACAACGCGACCGCCTCTTTTCAAGTAGGACTCGGTGCCAAGACAGAAGGCAACATGACTGTTTCCGGAACAAAGGGCTACATCTATGTCCCAGCTCCATGGTGGAAGACGGATTACTTCGAACAGCGCTTTGAAGATCAAAACCTTAATAGGAAATGTTTTTTTCCTTTCATGGGAGAAGGCCTGAGGTACGAGATTAGAGAGTTCATCTCGCATATTCTCAACCCTGATCAAAGCATTTATCTTCTGACAAAAGAAGAGATTCTGAAAATGACTGAAATCCAAGAGAACTACATAAACGGGAAAAACGTTTTCAAACTAAGCTAAACAATGAGACAACTTACTCTTAAAGAGTTGCAGTCATTCAACCTTGAGATTCTCAAGGATGTGGCTGGCTTCTGCGAAAGGAACAGAATAAGATATTCACTAGGCTACGGAACACTTCTGGGGGCCGTGCGTCATAAGGGGTTCATCCCTTGGGATGACGACATTGATGTCATGATGCCAAGGGAAGATTACGAAAGGTTCAGAACTATCTACCGCTCAGATAAATATTCCTTCATTGACAGCCGTAACACTCCGGACTGCTACATCGCTTTCGGAAGGGTTTGTGACACCGAAAAGACAACTGCATCAAGTTGCATTCCTTGGGTCAAGAAGGATGTCGGAGTGTGGATAGACATATTCCCGATTGATAGGGTTCCTGACGACTTGGACACATTCAGAAGGGTTTATGATTCCTTATTGCTGCTCATGAAATTCAATCTTGGAATCCGCAAAGTGCACACATTTTCATCCTCTAGGCTATCAATCAAGAAAAGGCTGAAGGTTTGGCTACTCAAAAGAATGCACCCAAGGCTGATCAGACGAGATCCGGCTGACATTGTCAAGGACATGAACACATTGATCTCGCTTGTCTCTCCCGCTGACAGCA
This sequence comes from uncultured Bacteroidales bacterium, assembly GCA_934678915.1. GTDB lineage: Bacteria > Bacteroidota > Bacteroidia > Bacteroidales > UBA932 > Cryptobacteroides. The sequence goes on along the minus strand of CAKUSF010000039.1, from coordinate 8,306 downwards.
AACATTGGTCACAGCTTTGCTGTCCAGATGCAGGGACCGATGAGTTTTTCAATGAAGATGAGATTAAAGAATATGTCAAAATGCCTTTCGAAGACAGCGAGTTTTATGTCTGGAGTGGCTACGACAAGATTCTACGTGATTCGTACGGGGATTTCATGACCCTCCCGCCTGAGAACAAGCGCAAACCCCTTCAAAGCTACATCACTTTCTACTGGAAGGAATAGCGCGTGGTCACTGAGCCTGTCGAAGTGACCGCGAGTTTAAGATTTTCGTCAACTAACGGTCAGAAAAAAATCAAATTGAAAATTTTGCACGTTACCAAAATTTCCAATTTGATTTTTCTGACCATTGATAAAGAATCAGGGATATATCCCTGTCAAGGAAATTTTAATATCAGTCGGTGATATAGCATTGACTAACCACGTAGATACGTGGCTGTCCATGATTGCCCATTCTCGATCATGTCCTCCGGTGTGCCAGCGAAGACAACTTCGCCTCCGTTGTCACCAGCCTCCGGACCAAGGTCAATCACCCAATCAGCAGCCTTGATTACATCAAGATTGTGCTCCACCACAATGACAGTATGACCGCTACGGATTAGGAAATCAAACGCTTTCAGCAATTTCTCCACATCATAGAAATGCAGTCCTGTGGTCGGCTCATCAAACAGGAACAGAATCTTTTTCCGCGCATTGGTCGGATCCTCCTCGTTCTTGGACAGGAACCAGGCCAGTTTGATTCTCTGACTTTCACCACCAGACAAAGTAGACGAACTCTGGCCAAGCTTTATGTAGGAAAGTCCCACATCCACAAGTGGTTGAAGCTTGCGTGCAATTTGTTTAGAAAGTTCCTCAGGCTGAGAACCGAAAAAAGCAATTGCCTCTTCCACACTCATGTTCAAGATGTCATCTATGTTCTTTCCCTTGAACCGAACCTCCAGAATGTCCGGCTTGAACCGTTTGCCACCACACGTCTCGCAGACCATCGTCACATCGGCCATGAACTGCATCGGGATGCGGACAAAGCCATCTCCCTGACATTCTGGGCAACGCCCACCATCTTGATTGAACGAAAAGAAGGATGGAGTGTAGCCATTGATCTTAGCATACTGCTGTTCGGCTAGCAATTTTCGGATGTCATCATAGACCTTAAGATAGGTCACAGCATTGGAGCGGGAGCTCTTCCCTATCGGATTCTGGTCAACATATTCAACATTCTTGATGCGGTCTGTGTTGCCGGAGATTTTTCGGAATATTCCCGGAAGGTCACCGGTCTGGTTGATCATGCGGTAGAGCGCAGGGTAAAGGATGTCCCCCACGAGGGATGACTTTCCGCTACCGCTGACTCCTGACACCACAGTCAAGACTCCCAACGGGAACTGGACATCGATGTTCTTAAGATTGTGCTCCTGAGCACCTTCTACTGTAATTGAATATGTCCACGGATGTTTCTCCCTAACGTAACGGGAGCGCTGTCCGGTCAGATACTGGAGCGTCAGGGAATTATCCATGACCTTAGCCGGAACATTGTCTCCTATCTTTCCCTGAAAGACAATCTGTCCACCGTTCACCCCAGCGTATGGCCCCATGTCAATCAGCACATCGGCAGCTCTGATAATTTCCTCATCGTGTTCGACCACAACAAGAGTGTTACCGATGTCTCTCAATTTTCTCAAGACGCCAATAAGTCTTTCTGTGTCACGAGGATGCAGGCCGATACTCGGTTCATCCAGGATGTACATAGATCCCACAAGCGAACTACCCAAAGCAGTCACCAGATTGATTCTCTGGCTTTCTCCACCGGAAAGTGTGTTGCAGGCACGGCTCAGTGTCAGATAAGACAAGCCTACGTCCTTGATGTACTTAAGTCGAGACACGATCTCCTCGACAGCCTTGCGGACTATGGAGTTTTCATATTCAGTCAACTTCAAAGAGGAAAAGAACTCAAGAAGAGCATCCACATTCATGTCGAGGAGTTCAGCTATCGTTCTTCCTCCGACCTTGACATAAAGAGCCTCCGGTCTAAGTCTTGTGCCATGACACGCATGACAGGTGGTTCGACCGGAAAAACGACTGAGCATGTACTTGTACTGAATCTTGTAGCGATTCGCCTCCACCCACTTGAAGAACTCATTGATGCCGACAATCGAATTGTCATCCCCCTCAACACTATGGCCATCCCAGATGATGTCCTTAACCTTTTGAGAAAGATTGCAGTACGGTTCAAAAATAGGGATTTCGTAACGGGAAGCCACTTTTATCAGATGATCTCTGAACCAGCCCATGGACTCGCCTTTCCAACAAGCGATGGCTCCGTCATAGATGCTTTTGGTCTTGTCCGGAATAACCAGATCCTCACTCACACCGATAATCTTCCCAAGGCCACCGCAGACAGGGCAGGCGCCCAAAGGGCTGTTGAATGAGAAGAGATATTCATCAGGCTGGCGGAAAGTAATGCCGTCCGATTCGAAACGGTTGGAATATTCCTCCACCGAATTGTCCTTGCGAAGAATGAGTTTGCCCTCGCCCACCCTGAATGCTGTGTCGATCGAGGAACGAAGCCTAGTTTGCAAGTCCTCCCACTCATTCTGCGACCATGGCTCCCCTGTTTCTGAATATGGCAGACAATCCTTAAACTCAGGAAGTTTCAGACGGTCTATCAGCAAATCAAGATGGTTGGGGTACTCCCCTTTGTCAGCCATCTTCATTATGTCCTCGATTCGTATGATGCCTTCGTCACCGAAGAAACGGGAATATCCTTCCTCTTTCAATCGAAGCATCAACTCAACCTTATCCTCCCTATTGGCCCAGTTTAGGTCAGCAAGGATGTAGGCCGTCTTTGAATCACCGCTTAAGATGCTGGCCATCACATCATTGATGCTATGGCATTTGACTTCTTTCCCACTTACAGGAGAATATGTTCGTCCTATCCTCGCGAAAATGATGCGAAGGTAGTCGTAAATCTCAGTGGTGGTCGCAACGGTTGACCTAGGATTCTTGACGTTGACTTTCTGCTCAATGGCAATAGCTGGAGGGATTCCTTCGATTGATTCGACATCCGGCTTGCTCATTCTGCCAAGAAACTGACGGGCGTACGACGAAAGGCTTTCAGCGAAACGCCTCTGTCCCTCCGCAAAAAGAGTGTCGAACGCCAAGGATGACTTTCCAGAACCTGAGATTCCCGTCACTACCACAAGTTTGTTCCTTGGAATCTCAACCGTGATGTCTTTAAGGTTGTTGACCTTTGCACCTTTAATAATAATGTTACCGTACTCTGCCATAGTCAGTGATTCGCGAACTGCAAAAGTACGAATATTTCCCGGCTTTTCATCGCTTCTTCAAACTATCATTCTGCCACGTGACACAATATGAACGACCCGGTTTTGTGTCAAAGTCGATTGTGGAATGGCCATAACGAAGGAAACAGTGCTCGCCTGACTTGGAATGGATTGTCACCGTTTGGAGAATGCCCTCAGACCACACAATGTCAACCTCAAAACCTCCACGTGCAAGAAGACCGGTTACTTTTCCATCAGGCCAGGCTGAAGGGAGAGCCGGCAGCAGATGTACAAAGCCCAAATGGCTCTGCAGCAGCATCTCGGTGACTCCGGCTGTTCCTCCGAAATTGCCGTCAATCTGGAATGGCGGATGATTGTCCCAAAGATTGTCTAGGGTTCCATCCTGGATCAAGTTTCGGAACAATCTGTAGGCCCTATCACCATCATGAAGCCTAGCCCACTGATTCAGCTTCCACCCCATACTCCAGCCAGTGGCTCCATCACCCCTGTGGTTTAATGTGACTCGTGCGGCCTCTGCCAGTTCTGGAGTCGTGACTGGTGACAAAGTGTGGCCTGGATGAAGACCGAAAAGATGATTGACATGACGATGATGATCATTCGGGTCATCGACATCCTTTGACCACTCCATCAACTGCCCGAAACGGCCAATTTTGTAAGGGGGCAGATTCCGTTCTACAGACAGCCATTCGTTCCGTTCCTCTTGATCCAAACCGAGAACCTTGGCTGCAGAAGCTGCATCAAGCAGAATCTCCCTCGCCACAGCATTAGAAAAAGTAGTACCCTCATCCACTGGGCCATGTTCTGGAGAAGTGGAAGGGGCAGTAGTATAAGAGCCATCAGGCTTGTGCCAAAGATAGTCAACAGTAAAACGGGCACTTGAGCGAAGAATCTCATAAGCAGTCGCCCTTAGGAATGATGTGTCTCTGGTAAAATCGTAATAATCCCACAGATGAGTGGCTAGCCAAGGTCCTGCCATAGGGCAAAGATTCCATGTCATTTCTTCATCAGCAAGCGGAGAAGCGAAACCAAAAGGGTTGCCAGAAATTGAAGCAGTCCATCCTCGGGCGCCATAGTACGAACGTGCAACCCTCTCTCCTGGGCCTACAAGCGAACGGACATATTCAAAGAATGGAGTGGCACACTCCGTCAGGTTGGTGGAACAGGACGGCCAATAGTTCATCTGGACATTGATGTTGTTGTGATAATCCACGCGCCAAGGGCCGTCAATGTCGTTATGCCATATTCCTTGAAGATTAGCCGGAAGGTTGCCTGGGCGGGAAGATGCGATTAGAAGATAGCGGCCGTACTGGTAGTACAGTTCCTCAAGGCCATGATCCGAAAAGCCTGAACGGTAGCGTCTTAAGCGTTCAGGAGTAGAAAGATCAATCGTGTCATACGAATCTGCGAGCGACAACTCAACCCTTCCGAACAGCGAAGAATAGTCAGAAAGATGCTCACTTAGCAAGGCGTCATAGCCTTTACTAACGGCATCATTGACCCAAGAAGCGGTCGTTTCTGACGGTTTTACACCCACATAAGCCTTAGAATCATTATAATCAGGAGAATAGTTCATCTTGTAGTCAGTGTCCGCTGACAGGAAAAAGATGACCTCATCTGCTCCAGAAACGACCAGAGAACCGTCCTTGTTGGAAAAAGTGCCCCCTTTGGCCTTCATCCGTACCCGGAGCGAAAACTCCATCTGATTGTCTGACAATTTACCGGAATATTCAATGCCATCGCTGCCATAGGGCTTGATCATTCCGTCTGCGACAGGATTCACTGAATATTCCAATTTCAGATTCTGCATCCCTCCACGGTCGGCCCGAAACCTCATCACTAGCACATTAGCAGGATAGGAGATGAAATATTCCCTAACATAGCGAACGCCTTCGCTTAGGAATGACACTCTTGCAACGGCATCGTCCAACGTTAGAACCCTACTGTAGTCTGTAACCGAAGCGGAATCCAAGCCTGTCCATATTTTCAATTCTCCGGCTGTGGTATAGCAACCAAAACGGAACGCTTTATCTTTTCTACTTTCATAGGGGACAAGTCCATTGAAGTTCTTGCTAGTCAATTCAGCAGCTTTCTGGGAATTTCCTTCAGAAAAAGCGCGATAGATTTCCGGAAGGAACTTAGCGGATTCCTTGTTTGCATCCCAGTAATGTGCAGCTCCTCTGGAAGTGCCCGGACCTCCACGCCAAAGACTTTTCTCGTTAAGGGTTATTCGCTCTGCTGGTATCGAACCCAGAACGTTTGCACCGATACTTCCATTTCCAAGCGGAAGAGATTGGGACTCCCACTCCGGATCATTCGCTCCCATCCAATCATTCCCCCGAAGCATGGAAGCAGGGGTATCAAACCTAATCTCGTACCTATTTTCCCTTTCATCAGCAGAGCTCTCGTAACAAGTCACAAAAATTCCTACGAACAAAGCTTGTATAAACAAAATCCAACGCATATCTTCCAAGAAAACCAACACTTTACAAAAAAATAGAATCCTCCTCAAATGAAGAAGATTCCAACTCAGTACCCCCGTTGGGAATCGAACCCAAATCGTCGGAACCGGAATCCGAAATTCTATCCATTAGACTACAGGGGCATCATTCTTGCGGTTTCACGCAATCAGAATGCAAAAATAACAAATAAATGGCAAAACAAGAATTTTTGGCAAATCTTTCGCATAAAGATATTATTTGTGTCGAAAAATGTAATTTCAAGGCTCATAAAAGAGCCTATAATATTCGGATAATCCAATAATAAATCTTATTTTTGCGTATTATGAAAAAGGCATACGTATTTCCCGGTCAGGGTTCCCAGTTCCCGGGTATGGCAAAAGCGCTGTACGACGGAAACGCCAAAGGCAAGGAATTGCTCGAGAAGGCGAATGACATACTTGGATTCAGAATCACTGACATAATGTTTGAGGGCACGCCGGAGGACCTCAAGGCTACACGCGTGACACAACCGGCAATATTCCTGCACTCCGTCGTTCTGGCGAAGTGCTATGAAGGATTCAGACCTGACATGGTCGCTGGGCATTCTCTTGGTGAATTTTCCGCACTCGCCGCCGCGGAAGCCATCAGTTTCGAGGATGCCCTTCGTCTTGTCTATATCCGCGCCACACAGATGCAGCTCTGCTGTGAGAAGGTGCCCGGGACGATGGCCGCCATCGTGGGACTTCCTGACGAGAAGGTCGAGGAGATCTGCTCCTCATGCGAAGGCCTTGTCATTCCGGCCAACTACAACTGCGGCGGGCAGGTCGTGATCTCAGGCGAGAAGACAGCCGTTGAGCAGGCATGCGAGAAAGCAAAGGCTGAAGGCGCGAAGAGGGCGCTTCCTCTGGCCGTCAGCGGAGCTTTCCACTCCCCTCTCATGGAGCCGGCGCGCGTCGAGCTCGGCAAGGCCATCGAGGAGACAAAGATCGTGGAGCCGATATGCCCGATCTATCAGAACGTCTCTGCCCAGGCCGTCACCGACCCTGAGACCATCAAGAAAAATCTGCTCGCCCAGCTCACATCTCCTGTGAGATGGACCCAGTCAGTCAGGAATATGCTCGCGGACGGAGCGGACTACTTCATGGAGATCGGCCCGGGCACAGTCCTGCAGGGACTTGTCAAGAGGATTTCCGCCGGGACAGAGGGAATCACGATCGAAGGATTGACAACTATTTAAAAACATATTAACATAACGTTAACGATATGGCTAAAGAAAAGAAATTCATCACTTGTGATGGTAACACTGCCGTGGCGAACGTCGCTTATCTTTTCAGCGAAAACGCCTGCATCTACCCTATCACACCATCCTCTCCGATGGCAGAAAACATTGACGAATGGGCTGCACACGGAAAAAAGAACCTCTGGGGCGAGACAGTAAGCGTCACAGAGCTAGAAAGTGAGGCCGGTGCCTCCGGAGCAGTGCACGGCTCCCTCCAGGCCGGTGTTCTCACGACGACCTACACAGCATCTCAGGGGCTTCTCCTGATGATCCCTAACATGTACAAGATTGCTGGTGAAATGCTTCCGGCTGTCTTCCATGTCTCTGCCCGTGCGCTCGCGTCACACGCCCTCTCCATCTTCGGAGACCATCAGGACGTGATGGCCTGCCGCCAGACAGGCTTCGCACTCCTCGCTTCCGGTTCAGTGCAGGAAGCACAGGATCTGGCAGCTGTGGCTCACCTCTCAGCGATCAAGTCAAGCATTCCTTTCCTCCATTTCTTCGATGGATTCCGCACATCACACGAGATCCAGAAGATCGAGGCTCTTGACGAGGACGAGCTCAAGAAAATGGTCAGTGAGAAGTCTCTCAGGGCTTTCCGTGAGAGGGCTCTCAACCCTGACGCTCCAGTTACACGCGGTACAGCCCAGAACGGAGACGTTTACTTTCAGGCTGTCGAGTCCAGGAACAACTTCTACAATGCCGTTCCGGACATCGTGGCCCGCTACATGGGTGAGATCAGCGAACTGACAGGACGCGAGTACCGTCCGTTCACATACTACGGAGCCGCAGACGCTGAGAACATCATCGTTGCAATGGGTTCCGTTACCGAGACCATCAAGGAGACCATCGACTACCTCGCCAAGAAGGGCAGGAAGTACGGTCTCATCACAGTTCACCTCTATAGGCCTTTCGCGGAGAAATATTTCCTGAAGGTTCTTCCTAAGAGCGTCAAGAGGATCGCTGTCCTCGACAGAACCAAGGAGCCGGGAGCCCTCGGAGAGCCTCTCTACCTTGATGTTAAGGCTCTGTTCCAGGGTCAGCAGAACTCTCCGCTGATCATCGGTGGACGCTACGGTCTCTCCTCAAAGGACACCACTCCTGCGCAGATCGTTGCTGTTTACGATAACCTTGAGCAGAACGAGCCGAAGAACGACTTCACCATCGGCATTGTGGACGATGTCACCTTCAAGTCCCTCTCCATCAAGAGCGAAGTTTCCATCGTGAAGCCAGGCACCACAGAGTGCAAGTTCTACGGACTCGGATCTGACGGTACCGTTGGTGCCAACAA
>CAKUSF010000038.1 GCA_934678915.1 uncultured Bacteroidales bacterium | reverse complement strand
GTCAAGATAGGACGGACGTCCGTCGATCCAGATCTGGACAGACTTGCCGTTCAGCGTCACCTTGCCGTCCTTGTCGATCATCACGCCCGGAGCCTTCTTGATGAGCTCAAGAGCGTTGCTTCCCTGAGCGAAAGCGCTTTGGGAGACGTTCATCACCAGTTTGTCGATCTTCATCTCGACAAGTTTGACACGCTCGGTGACGGTCGCGCCGGAAAGCATCTGGGCGTCTTCCGACATATTCAACGGTTCAATTTCATTAAGACCGACAATGACCGTCACGGTCTTGCTGAAATCTGAATAGCCGATAAGGGAAGCCTTAAGGATATACTCTCCAGGGGTGGCCTGAAGGGAATATGTTCCTTTATCATCACAAGTAGTACCAGAAACCAACGTGCTGTCAGCCTTCATGAGGGCGACAGTCGCCCAGCCAAGCGGCCCACCGGTGTTCTTGTCACACACTGTACCCCTGATCTCCGCTGCGTTCTGTCTGGCAGCATCCGCATTGATTCCGCAAAGGATCGCCACGATGGCAATCGCAAGTAATCTAAATCTTGTCATCTTCGTTTTCACTTTTCGCGGTGCAAAGTTACGGTGGATTTTACAGCATAAGATGGGCTGACAGTGGACATAATAATATTCCAACACACTAATAGTCAAAACATAAAACATAGGCAACATGGACAAGTCACACTTCCGGACCTTTTATGCACCACCACCCATTGGGGACGGCAATGCAGCCATAAGGAAAATGGGGATGACCATTTGGCCATCCCCGTTTCATCACGCTTATATTATAGACTCAAAACAACTTCCGCCTGAGAGAGAGGTCGGTCGCTTCGACTGGCTCAGCGACCAAACAAATAAGCGACCAGACACATACTTTCAGGATTGACCCATCTTACTTTGTCTTGAGCCAGACTCTCATCGAGGTCTTGTCGCCGCGGTTATCCCAACTGTAATACGGGATAAGACTTATCCGCCCGTCTGTTTCATTTCCATAGACCAAGGAAACGATGCCGTCCAGAATTCCGCCGGAGATGCATTCCGTGCCAAAGACAGAATCCGTGCTGACAGTCATGTCCTGAGGTTTCTCACGGTTGCCGACGTTCTCGGCACAATAGACAACCGGACCACGCACGACGGCCACGCAGCCTTTGTCCTCCGCAACCCTGTCGTCAGCCTTTACCAGACGTGGCTGAATGCCGAGGTCAAGGTCAACCACATCCCCCGCACTCCATTTCCGGTCTATGACCGCAAAGCCTTTCTCCATCCTGTAATCGACCGGATTCCCGTTGACCATGACTGAGATCTTTCCCTGCTTGCCATCGACATAAGTGTAAAGATCACCCGGGGCGAAAGACCCGGAGGTACTCCACTTCGGAATCCTGAGCCTTACAGCGAATTTCTTCGGCTTGTCAGGACTGACAGTCAGACGTACCCTCCCGTCGTACGGGTACTCTGTGGTCTGGACAAGTCCGACATCACACTTTCCAAGACTTATGTTGGTCTCGTTAGACGCATAGATGGTCACATAGATGTCATTGTCAGAGCAGGCATACATGTACCCCGGGACCTGAAGGATCAGCCTGGAGATGTTTGGCGGGCAGCATGCGCAGCCAAACCACTCCGAACGGTTCACGGAAGACTCATCCGCGTCTACCTCAAGAGGATTGACGTAGAAGAACCGGTCGCCGCTCAGGCTTATTCCTGCCAAAGCATTGTTGAACAACGAGAGTTCCGCGACATCAAGGTACTTGGCATCCTTCTCGGCCAGGAACATTCCCATGTTGAAGAACACATTGGAGACCGCAGCGCAAGTCTCATTGTAAGCGAATTTGTTCGGCAGGTCATAAGCGGAGCCGAATCCCTCGATTCTTCTGTCCGCCCCGAGACCGCCTGTGATGTGCATCTTGGTGGAGACCAGATCCTCCCAGATGGTGTCAAGAGCGGGCTTGTATTCATCAATCCTCGCCAGCGCGTCAACCTGAGCCATTCCGGTGTAGAGATAAATAGCCCTGACGCAATGCCCCACAGCCTCTCTCTGGCTGGCGACCGGTTGGTGCTGCTGGGCATAGGTCGGAGAGTTCACACCTTCGCCGTCAGGAATGAATGTGACCCCTCTTATGTCCAGAAACTTCTTCGCCATGTCCAGGTAAAGCCTGTCTCCCGTCACCTTGTACAGTTTGCAGAGCGCCAGCTCGATCTCCTCATGTCCCGGAGCCTGATTGATCGGTTTTCCGTCATTGTAGTTCGGGTCTCCCTCGAAGAAAACACGGTTGATGTGTTTTGCGTTCTTTATGGCCACATCCAGCAGTCGCCTCTTGCCTGTGGCTTGATAATAGGCGACGGCAGCCTCGTAAAGATGCCCCATGTTGTACAGTTCATGACTGTGGATGACATAGGAATATGGATGCTCGCCCATCACATTGACATCCGGATTGCCGCAGATGTGCGAGATGTAAAGGTAGCCGTCAGGCTTCTGGCATGCCGAAATCAAGGCGATCGTGGAATCCATGAACTCCTCAAGCTTTGGGTCACGGCGAAGTTGGATCGCATAGGCCACACCCTCCATCACCTTGTACATGTCAGAACTGATAAACCTATGAGTCTTTGGGAGTTCCGTAGACTTGCCATCCAGCCAGTCACGGCAAAGACGGAAACGTTCCACAGCGGGAGCGCAGTGTTCCACAGAGAATGGGACTGTCACGTCCAGTTCCGTCTCCATTCTTGGCTGCCAGAATCCACCTGTGACCTTAACTTCAGTGAAAGGGACATTCCGGACCGCCCCGTCTTCATGAGATGAGCACGAGAGCAGACCCGCAAAAGCGATCGATAATATCAAGATTCTTTTCATAACGCAAATATACACTATCTGTTCGTGACAGGGAACTCAGTTATGCGCAAAGTCGTGCATCCGTAAGGGATAAGGACAATGTCCTCTTCCTCAGGAAATGTTCCCTGATAGAGCGTACTGAACGGCAACGGACCGGCCGATCCGTTGTACTCATGCCAGAAAGGCACCCTTTTTCCCTTCGCATGGATTTCCAGAGGAGCGTTCTCCTGGTTCCAAGGATAGCCAGACACATCCCTACGCACAACCTTGAAGGCCTCCTCTACGTTGTCAATGTCCTTGACCTGAAGGCAATAGTTCCAAGGAGTGGTCGGAAGGACCTCGTAGTACCAATCGCCGTGCTGACCGTTGAACTCTCCGTCAAAGGAGACTTTTTTCCATTGCTCTCCTATGCGCAAGGCATACACAAGCGGTCCTCTTTCAACAACAGCCGATTTCTCGTACCAGCGGCTTACCGACACTTTCATCGGCAGGGACAACTCGATGACGTCGCCATTTTTCCATTGCCTGTCAATAGTGGCCATTCCGCCTTTGCCCGGAGTCTCGCATGCCTTGCCGTTGACCGTAAGCACAGGAGCGTCACACCATTCCGGAATTCTAAGATGGACAGGAAACGAAACCTTACGTTTTGCGGACACCGTTATCCTTATCGTCTCGTCAAACGGATAATTGGTTTCCTCTTTGAGAGTCACTTCCTGACCGTCAGCCACCTTGGCTGTAACATGGCAAGGAGCGTAAACCATCGCCGCAAGTCCATTGTCATCGGACGCGAACCATAGGTGCTTGGTGAACTTAGGCCAGCCCTGGTGCATGTTGGAGGTACAGCAAGGATAGCCGCAAAGGATTCCGTAGAGCTGGTCAGTCCCATTGTAGCTCGTCATGAAGTTTCTTCCCCCATTCTTTGAAATCTCAATCTGATTTAGTTGCTGGTAATACTGCCTTGCGTCATAAGCATCGGTAGACTGCGTAGGCAGAGCGTTGAATGTCACCCTCTCCAGCAAGTCCGCCCAATCCGTCCGGCCGGTGATCTCGATCATCTTCTCTAGCGAGAACATCATCTCCACCGCCGTGCAAAGTTCTGATCCTTGGGTAGGGTTGCCGGAATGGAGCAATTCATCCGCGCCATACAGTCCGGTCGGCCATCCGATGGTCCTCCTGATGTCCGCAAGCCCTGTGTCAATAGCATCCAGGCAAGCCTTATCCTTTGTCTTTTGGTACCGGATAACAGGCTCCTTCATTCCTTGGGCAAGATTGACGCAATGAAGTGTGAACAAAGACGTCAAAGTAGTCCTGTCGGACAAGCGTCCTGTCCAATCAGCGGTCTGAGAGGCTATGATGTCACCAAGTTCCAGCAGGAAACCGTCACCGGTGATGTTGTAGAGCCAATAGACGATGTAAAGATTGTCACCGCCTCTTTCCTGTCCCCAGTACGTCCAATTATTGAGAGGCGTCTCCGTCAGATGTTTGTGCTGGTACCTGAAATACTTGGTGAAGAAAGTAAGGACACGCTCATCACCAGTGGCGTCATAGTACTGTTTGAGGAATTTAAGGACAACCATTCTCGGCCACCAGTCCTTGGCGTTCGACCTTTGAAGTCCGCGCTCATATTCCAGATCGACCGTAGGGCCGAAATAGCCGTCCTCGGTCTGGCTGGCAAGTGCCCATTCCACCCATGGTTTCGCCTTAGCCTTAAGAGCCTCGTCATCAAGAGTATACGCAAGAGGAATAAGGCCATCAATCCAGTATGGTCCCCTTTCCCACATGTCTCCGTCGCCTCCAAGCCATCCGTTACGCTCGCCCATAACGTGCGGATAAAGCTCGTCAAGGTGACCGGTCAGGCCCGTGGCCATTCTTTGGAGTTGGTCTTCCAGCCAACCGTCAGCCTTCACGCTGCCAAGAGGCAGTTCCACCAACGGCTTGTGGACCAGCGGATCCCTGTTGTTCTGGTACAGGGATGTTCCCTCCTTTGCGGAGGCGACGGAACAGCAAGTGCCAGCTATCATAGCAAGAAGCAGTAATTTACGTTTCATTTTTAAATATTATTGTATAATCGTTACTTGTTTTGTCACAGACTTGTCTTTCGTGGCAGGAAAATCGACCGCCACGTCATAGACATCCGAACCGTACTTGACGAATCCTTCAGCACCCTCGACACGTCTGACTCCGCCTGGAGCGTAAACAGAAATGGTGTCTTTGGTCCCGGAGAGGCCCTGGACGGTAAGGACAAGATCGCCGTCCACAACTTTCTGGAATATGATATTCGAATATCTTCGCATGTCCCGCGCCCCCGGCGTCCGGTAATGAGGCAACGGAGCCGCCTTTTCCCTACATCTTACAACGATCTCGCTGGAGCCTCTGACCTTGACATGAAACCGGATCGTCGTGTATTCCTCGTCATCCTCAACCGAGAAAGCCGTTTCGGTCCCATCCACATTCACAGACAGGATTTCCGTGCCTATTCCATAGGATGGCATCATGGTGACATCCAATGGTTTGTCAGATGTGACCAGATAGCGGATCTCTCCGATGGAACGTGTCATCGACATATTCAGTCTTCCTTCGCCCACACGAAGGTTGGACGCCTTGAACCAGTCCCAGTCAAGAGGCAGACGTGGAGCCAGCCGGGCTGATGCGTTCAGAGCGTCCGGACGGAAGCCCACCATGCCCTCCAAAATCGGCTGTACAGTCATTGTCTCTGACCAGCATTGGTTTCTGGTTATTCCGTTGGAGCGGTACGTCCTTCCGTTCAGGACCTCCGGTATCCGGCCATGGAACTCACCCTTGTAGGCAAGCAGATTGTGCATGATGTGACTGAATCCTTGAATATACCGTCCGAAGCCGAACTCCGCCAAGGCGACCGAGCCGGTAAACAACGGCCAGATGTTATCCTCGGAATATGCCCCGTAGCTTTCCAACCGGCATGTGTCCGCCACAGAAGAGACTCCCCAGTCCCCACTCATCCGCAGATCCGCGTATTTCAAGGCTGTTTCCCTGGACTTGGCATAATCCAGATCCCCGAAATATATGGAAGATGAAGTCAACGCCAGAAAATCCTTTGTGAACGTTCCGTCCGGCATTTTACCGAAGTTGAAATAGCCGCGGGACTCATTCCAGTAATCCCGGTTGATGATATTCCTGACCTTGTCGGCTTCCGCCGAATACTTTTCCGCGTTGGCCCTGTCTCCGGTCAAGCGGCAGATGTCAGCCCCCTCATAAAGTCCCCGGCAGTACAAGGCCGCCACGACCAGTTCGGTCTCGGAACCGTAGAATTGTCCCCCCTCAAGCCATCCGTGTCCCACATTCGTGTTTTCCGGAAGCCCGTCACCATTGGTGTCGGTGGAGGCGCAGAACGCCAGAGCCTTGTGCACCGCCGTGATATTCCTTTTCACAAATTCCACGTCCCCGCTGGCCTTAAGATACTTGCCCATAAGAACCACAAAGAACGGAGTCGCGTCGGAAGCGTCATAATGGATCGAACCGCTCGTGGTCGCTTCGTGATAGATCTTTCCGTCAAGCCGCTGATACCTTATGAGATTCTCAAGCACATCCCGCACGGCCTGGAAATCTCCCATCCCAAGGAAAGCCAGAGAACTCCATTCAGCGTCACGTCCGAAAAACCAGGCGTACCCGGGCCGTCCGCTCACTTTCTGACCGCCGTTCCAGCCACGCCGAGAGGAAGAATAACCGGCGAAAAGTCCCTTACCCATTCCCGGAACATCTACATTGAACTGCTCCGAGCTTACGGTGGCCCAATAGTAACCTTCATTGAATATGGAATCCGGAGTCTCCACAATGGCCTTGGAGGCGACATAGCCTTTGTAGTACGAGTCACTTGAAAGGAACACCGAATATGGAGCCGCCGCAATGGCCTTGTAATCATCTTCCGCCTGCGCCTCTCCCTGATCACCGGCGGCAAACAGGACATCAAAGCACTTGGTGCCTTTGACGTCAAGGCGTACACTGGCGTTCACCTGACGCAGATCAGTAGGGATCCCGACAGGCGCGCCGGAATCGTAGCCGAACCCGTCATACTGTCCCGCCGAGGCAATCCTCGCCGGGACATTGAACCCGACAATGGACACGAACTCCCGGTTGCGGTCAGATGCGACGAAAGCGTTCAGTCCGTCGGACCACCCATAGCATATTGTGCCAAGAGCGTCCGAGGAATACGGCCACATATACCGGAGATTTGTCTTGAAATCCACATAGATTTCCTCTACCGAATCATCTTCCCATTCATAATGGGCAACAGCGGACGGGGAATCCACAGGACCCGTTATCACTTCCCGGATCTTGATCCCTCCGGCTGAATATTCCCGGATTATGGAATTGGCACGCAACTGAATGTCGGTCTCCTCCGCACCCAGAAAAGAACAGCCTCCGGCAGTCTTGACAAAAACACGGCAATCCCTCAACGACATGAAAGGATGTGTCCAGATCTCGAATATCCCGCCGTTCTCCTTGCAGATGACAGTCGTCCTCCTACCGGCGATGTTGACCTCATTCCCCGTCGCTTTCCAGCTCAAGGCATGAGAATCCTCCGGGAGAGTCCAACGCGTCGGTCCGGGAATATCCACACGGTCATATTCATAACCTTCCTCCGATGTCGCCGGTCTTTCGGAACAGTCCCAATAACGGGGAGTCTCAGCCGATTTCAATGTGCCGGCAAGATATTCAACGCAATTTCTTGTGAAGCGTTCGAGAAGGCAACGGTTATAGTTAGGGGCGCCGTAGTCCAGCATTCCACCGACAGACAGGATGTTTCCTTTCCCGTAAGGAGTCTCCCAAATGACTTTCTCATCGGGATGATAATAGATATATTCCCAGAATATTCCGATCACTTTGGTTCCGTCAGCGGCCGGGGTCACGCCTTTCGGGAAACCGAGGACCCGACATTTGTTGTCATTGTGCCCGTGCCAGACATAAGCGCCTCCGTTCATTCCATCAAACAATGGATGCGAACGGAATGAATGAAAGCCGACCTTGCGCCCGAAGCCGTAGTCCACGGCATCGTAAGTCCACGCGGAGATCGGAGAGTCTTCCACACCTGTTTCATTCAGAAGCCTTACGGCATCCATTGAAAGGATCAGTTTTCCGCCAGCCCCGACATAGGCAAGCAGTCTTTCGGCAAGGTTTCTCTCCGTTTCCGAAAAAGCCGAGCTGTCAGGCCTGTGGAACCAGACGACATCGAACCCGGAAAGATCAGTTTCGGAACCGGCTTCGATGACGGAGCAAGACACCCCATCTTCCGAAGACAGCATGGATTCCAAAGAATCAATCTGTCCAGGAACGTGGACACTGTCAATGAGGACGACTCTCAAGTCCTGTCGCCCACAGGATGAAAGCAGTGTCACCAATGCTGTACCTATAACGGAAAGGAATCGCCTTAACATCATAAAACCACATCTATAAAAGAGAGGCGCACCAGCGACTTGGTGCCGGCGCACCTCTCTCAAACACCATTATTAATACACAAACCTTATTTCAGTTCAATCCACTGGTAGGTGGTGCCACTGTTCATCAGAAGATAGTATGTCACCGCCTTGGCAGTCTTCGCGTCCTTTGTGACAGTGATGTAATACCATCCCTTCAGAGCCTCGGCTCCCTCGCCTCCTTTGTTGAACTCATCAAAAGTGAAAAGAGCCTCACCCTTGGAGTCACTGTTTTTCGTCAGAAAGACGTTCTTGTCCTCGTCACGGTCGGACTCGGTCCTGTAGATCTTCACGGTAGCACCTTCCACAGGCTGGGTCATGTTCTCATCCGACACCACAGCCACACAGAAATTCCAAGGAATCTCACGCTCAAGGAACTCAAACCGTCCGCTTCTGTCGCATGAACAGAAAAGTAGCGATACAAGAGCCAACAGGCTGACAATCATATTTTTATTTTTCATCGCAATCTCAATTAAAATTCATATTCCTTATACTCGTCCCTTGGCCCGCCGAATGTGTAGTCCTCAAGTCCATAGAAGTCTATCTCCACCTTAGGGATAGGCAATTCACGGTAGGATCTCGTGGTAAGCTGGAACTTGTCCACCGGAGTCCTGCGGCGGTTGTACCAACCTGTCGCCGAGCAGGCGAAGCAGCACTCCACGAACATCTCGTAATAGACAGACTCGATGATCTTATCCTTTGAGGAAGACGCGTCGATGTCGGTCATGCCTCCCACATTTTTGTGAGTGAGGTTGACAAGAGCCGCCGCTTCGGCAAGTTTTCCGTTGTTGGCCAGTGCCTCGGCGTGGATAAGATCGGACTCTGTCTTGGTGAAAAGGTAAAGAGTGCCCTCGCCACTTGGCTGTCCGGTAAGGGAGAAACGGTTCTTCTCGCCCATGTAATAAGAGCTGTAGGAGTCGTTGAACTGCGCGCCACTGCCTGTTGTCACGACATCAGTATAGACAAAATACTCTGGATTGTTCAGACGGGCGTCCGGACAGTTGACAACCTTAGGCATGGGGCCATCCTTCGCGAAACTGTAGTCCTTTGGAATAGGCCAGACGGCGCCCTTGTCATCCGGAGCCATCATCGAGATGATCCTCATGCTCGGGCGTACCCACTGGCTGGTGTGGTAGCCGGCGACAGCCTGAGACCAGCATCCGTATGTGGCCTCGTTGGCCGGCATCTCGGCGCAGATGTCCGACGTTAGGGCGTTCTGGGCATATTCCAAAACCTTCTTCCAATCTGGAGTGTCAGCCTTGTTGGTCCTTGGATAGTAAGCCAGAAGCCTTGCCGCCATAAAGTTGGCCACCTGCATCAGTTTCGTGTTGTCTCCCACCGCATTTCCCGGGAATGTCCCGTCAAAGTTCGTGAACGTGTTCTTTTTGCAGAGGTCAATGCACTTGTCAAGATACCCCAAGGCGGCATCCCTTATCTCCGATGAAGGCTTGATGTCATCCTTCGTGATGACACTGACGTCAGTGTCTTCGGTAAGAAGGAAGCACTTGTCAAAGCAAAGGGCCATCTCGGCATAGGCGGCGCCCATCAGGAAGTAATTGTTGGCGTACAGCTTAAAATTCGCATCCTTTCCGCCCTCCATGTAGACAAGGTCACCCTCGTCCATCTTGGCCAGCATGCTGCGGACAGTATTTATGATGCTGTAGAAATTATACCAACGAGCCTTGGGAGCCGAGCTGGACGGATCGGTGTTGGCGATTTCCGGCTTCTCGAAACCGGAATACTGGTAATAATATGTCTTCATGTCCCAGTTGCCGGCGCTCGGAGTGAATATGTCCGCGTTTGTGGACATGTTCCAGGAAGGCTCTGTGTCGTAGCCAAGCATGTACTGCCAGTAGTTGACATAGGCTCCCTTCACAAGAGACGGGTACTGGTTGATGTCACCCATCACGACATTGATGTCAGGGGCATACTCGTTAGGAATGTCCATGTTGGAGAAATATCCGTCGCAGGAGCTTAGACAAAGTGCGGCCGCTGCGGCCATTATCAATGTTTTGGATTTCATGATTTCTGTCTGTTTCATTAGAATTCAAGGGTGATTGTACCGGAAACGGTACGGATGTCCGAAGGATACTTTGGCGTGTCCGTGCCTTCGAGGATGGAGCCGCTGTAGGTGTCCGTCTCAGGATCCGGGCCAGAGTATCTGGTCAAAGTCAGAAGGTTACGTCCGATGACTCCCAGCTTGATCCCTTTAAGGAAGCCTATTCCGACTTTCTCAAGCTGCTTCTCATTGAACGAGTAGTTGAGGGCGAACTCACGCAGCTTGATGAACGAAGCGTCCTCTATGAAGCTTTCACGAGAGTGCTGGTTATTGTACTTCATCGGCTTGCGGTTTTCCCAATCCCTTTCGGACATGTCCCAGAAGGCCGCGTTGCGGCCGGCGAAGCTCATGTACAGACGGGTGTTGTTGTAGAGCAGACCTCCCTTTTGTCCCGAGAGTGTGAAGTAACACATCAACCCTTTGTACCGGAAAGTGCTGGTTATGTTGGCGTTGAAGTCCGGGAGCATATTCCCGACACTCACCTTGGCGTTCGAGCCGTTCTCGTCAAGGACGCTCATGTGGCGCTCCTCAACCGTACCGACTTCCTTCTTTCTGACAACAAAGCCATAGTTGTTGATGCAGAACACATCTCCCACACTCTGGCCAGGCTTTATCTCCTTGCTGGTGCTGACCTCGTCAAGGGATCTCGCGAACTTGGTTCCGTACATCTCGCCGTACTTGGAGTGCGAGGCGATCAGAAGAGCGCCGCTGCCGGTGTAGAAATCAGGACGGCCAAGCTCTCCGATCCTCTGTGTCAGTTTGTCCCAAGTCAGATATACATCCCAACTGAAATTCTTCTTTCTGATGATGTCCACACCGACAGAAAGCTCATAGGCGTTCGTGAAGAACTCACCGATGTTAAGATACTGGTACTCAAATCCAGTCACACCTGAAACAGACATGGCGTAAGGCATGTCAACATTCTTCTTGTGTGAATATGCGAAGTCAAGGGTCACCCTGTCGAACAGACGCGCGTCAACGCCGATCTCAAGCTCCTTCGAGAGAGCCGGCTTGAGGTTCCTGTTACCAAGCTGAGAGCCACCGTAAAGGGAACCATTGCTCATGCTATAGACCTCATACTTGGCTCCGTAGGCCGGGAGGATACCGGCCGTTCCGTAGGAGACGCGTGGCTTGAGAATATCCACATGAGGGATCTTGAATGTCTTGGCGGCGTTCCATGCCGCAGACACACGGTAATATGTCTGCCATCTCGCGTCGTCTCCAAGGACAGAGGAACCGTCACGGCGCACAAGAGCGTCAAGCATATATTCCTCTCTCCAGTCTCCTTGGAAGACAGCCGTCATACTGTTGGAGACGATGCGGCTTCCCCATGAGGTGATGTCAAGGGTCTCCGGATCAGCCTGATCAAGGGAGATAATGTCCAGACCTGAAACTGCCAGCTTGCTTCCGCCTCCGCTGAAGCCACTGCTTTGTGTGTCCTCATAGAGATACTGAAGGCGGACGTTGGTGTTGAAATCTCCGAACTTTTTCGTGAGCAGGGCGCTTGCCTCGACGTTGTGTTTGAAAGCGTTGGATGTCCAGTTGCTCACATCACCGGTGGAACGGTCGGTACCGTCCGGGCTGTTGACAGTCAGACGCCCCTTAGGAACAAGCGATGTCTGGTACTTCTGAGAATAATCAATGCTATAGACAGCGTTAAAGCTCAGCCAGTCAGTCGGGATGTAGCGCAATCCGTAGCTCCCGAGGAAGCGGTTTCCTGTGCTTTCAGCCCGTTTGTTGGCCACATCATAGAGAGGGTTGATGTTGTTACGGGTCGAAACCACATTCGGATTCACCTTGTAGTCGGTACCGTCAAGGTTCTTGGCGAGGAAATCCGCCCCATAGTCAGAATAATAGACATCATCGAAATTGATCGAACGTTCGTCGGTTATCGTCCTCACGAAAAGGTTGGAGGTGTTGAATGAGACCTTGTCGGACAGTCTCGCGTCCATGTTCACACGGAAGCTCGTACGATTCTGGCCATCAAGCAGTTTTACGACACCAGGGTTCTTGGTGTTCTGCACGGAAGCATAGTAGTTGATGTCTCCGCTCTTTGAACGTCCGGTCAGACCCAATGTGTTGGAAGCGTAGAAACGCGGAACAAAGATGTCCTTGTACGAATCATGGCCAGGCCATTTATTGTCCCAGATCGTGTCATCTTCCATCGTGGTGGTAGGAAGTCCGTCAGCGCCTACCACATAGCCATGGGCGGTAGAACGCTGCGGACGGAATCCAAGCCAGTTAGGTCCTTCCTCTGTCTTGAATGTCACTCTTACCGTACCGTTCTCAAGGCTTGCGCCACGTTTTGTGATGATGTGGACGACACCGCCGGCGGCCTTGGAGCCATAGAATGACGCCGCGGCGGCACCTTTGATGACCTCGATGTCCTCGACATCCTCCATGTTGATGTCCTTGAGGGAGCCCTCGGTCACAATGCCGTCAACGATTATCAATGGTTGCGAGTTGCTGTCAAAGGAAGTGCCTCCACGAAGCTTGATGACAGGCTCCGAGCCAGGATTACCGTTGAGATAGGATATCTTGACACCAGGCATCTTACCGGCAAGGGTCACGGCGACGTTGTTGCCGGTCACCTCTTGAATCGAAGCCTCCGAGATTTTCTCCACCGTGAAAGGCAGCGTGGCTCTGGACGTTCCCCTGGCCACACCTGTCACGATGACATCAGCCAGCTGCTCCGCAGAATCCTCAAGGACTATTCTCAAGGACGAACCGTCCACCACAATCTCCTGAGTCGCATACCCAAGGGCGGACACCACCATGACGGCTCCTTTGCTTGAGCTGACCGTAAATTTACCATCGACATCCGTCACCGTACCTTGCTTGGTGTTCTTGATGACAATGCCGACTCCCGGAACAGGCTCGCCGTACTTATCGACGACAAGACCCGTAACCTTGACAGACGCTTTTTCCTGACCGGCCATCGCTGTGGCACCCGTCACCGTGACCGGAGACATCGCCGAAAGGCCAGCCATGAGCATCAATGCATACAGATAGCATCTTTTTCTCATAATTGATAGATTTATACTAATTGGTAAAAGTCTTAACTGCATCATTATGCAATCACAACCACAAAGGTAGCCCGCGACGCATTCCGAAGCAGGAAAAATCGTATCAAAGAATCACAAATTCCTCTCAATCGCAATAATCCTTCGGCAAGACACCGAATTGCTTCTGGAAGCACTTCGAGAAATACGACGGAGAACTGAACCCGACGATATACGCGACCTCGTTCACCTTGTAGACATTCTCCTTCAAAAGTTCGGCGGCTCTCTTAAGACGGCAAAGGCGGATGAAGTCATTCGGTGAAAGCTCCGAAACTCCTTTCAACTTCCTGTAAAGGGTCGCCCTGCTCATAAACATCGCCTTTGCGATGTCATCGACATCCAACTCCGTGTCCTCGATGTGGTCATAGACATGGTCCATGATCTTTTTCATGAACATCTCGTCAGACTTGGAATGAGCGATCGAGGAGACCGGCTCCGTCGGCGAATGCAGGAACGTGTCGCAAAGACGGGCCCTAAGGCGAAGAAGGCTGTCAATCCTGGCCAACAGGATCTTAGGCAAAAATGGTTTGGGAATATAATCATCCGCCCCGTTGTTCAGTCCGCTTATCTGTGAATCAGGGTCAGTCTTTGCCGTGAGGAGTATGAAAGGAATATGACTGTAGTTCAAGTTCGCCTTGACTTCGGCGCAGAACTCCATGCCATCCTTGCCCGGCATGATAAGATCGCTTATGATCAGATCCACCTTATTCGCGGCCAACACCTTCAGGCCTTCCTCTCCATCGGACGCGGTCAGGACGTTATACGTTCCTTTCAACGTGTCTGACATCAGCACACGGAACTCCGCATTGTCATCAACCACAAGGATTGTCTTGGCATCGGCCTTATGCGCCATGTCATTCTGTCCGGTTCCCTGACCGGGCTGTTCCTGAATCACATCATTGTCAAGCGTTATGACATTCCTCTGCCTCAGAGGGAGTTCAAGGACAAATGTAACATTTTCGGCGGATGCGTCGAGTGTCAGGCTCCCGGAATGCATCTCCGCCAGATTCCTTGCGAAAGGCAGACCTATCCCGGTTCCTTCGCTGTTCTTGTCAAGTTTGACGAACGGCTCGAAGATACGCTCTGCCTCACCATTCGGGATGCGGTCTCCGTCATTCGCCACAGTCAGGATGAAAGTCCGTCCGTTCTCCGTCAATGAAAGCGATATCAGATGCGCCGCATGCTTGAGGGCGTTGCTCAGAAGGTTGCTCAGAATCTTGGTGAACACCTCACCGTCGACATCCGCCATCAACTCATGCTCCGGCAGGGATACCCGAAGTTCGATTCCTTTTATCTTGGCGGACGGCGAGAATCTTCCGAAAGTCTCCCTCACAAGCTTCACTAACTCTATCCTACGGAAATTCAGGCGGTTCACAGCTGGATCTATCTTTCTGAAATCCATCAGTTCATTGACAAGTTTGAGAAGCCGGTTGGCGTTCCTGCGTATTATGGAAAGGACTTCATAGTTCTTGTCATCCTTTCCTATATTGTTCATGACATTCTCTATCGGGACCGTTATCAGAGTAAGAGGAGTCCTGATCTCATGAGTGATGTTCGTAAAAAAGTCTATCTTCGAATTATACAATTCCTTCTCTTTGGTCCTTTGCATCCTCTCGAACGCCTGTCTGTTCCGACGTTTATAATACAGGACAATGAGCCACACAGCCGAAGAACATAGAACTACGGCCAACAGCGCGAACAAGATCCTGGCCCACACCGTCCTGTACCACGGAGGGAGCACCCTGATTTCCAAAGATTTTTCAACCGGTGGCCAGAGTTCCTCCGCACTGACAGCCCTGACAGTCAACCTGTATCTGGCCGGCAGCAGACGTGAGAATGTTATGGTCGCCGTCTTTCCGGCAGGAATCCACTCGTCGCCAAGTCCCTTGACCATATAATAGTAATTCACATCCTGACGCTCGGAATAATCTATGCAGGTGAACCCGACACTGAACACGGACTGACGCGGCCTCAGGACAATCTCATCGGAAGCGATTATTGATTTGTCCAGCGGTGAGCCATCCGTTCCGGGCCCGACAGGCTCGTTGAACAGCAGGAACTTGTTGAAAAGAATGGCAGGCGGAGTGGAAAGACGTTTCAGATGGTCCGGATCAAAGGAGGCGATGCCCTTCACGCATCCGAACAGAAGTCTCCCATCGTGCGTCCTCACACCGGACTTATAATTGAACTGATTATAAATCAACCCGTTCTCACTATTCACAGTGATGATCCGTCCCGTATCAGAGGAGATTCGGAACAAGCCTTTGTTGGTGCTGCCCCAGATGTTCCCGCCCCCGTCCTCAAGGAGTTTGTATATGACCCCGTTCGGAAGGCCGTCAGACTCATCATAACGCGAGTCGAAAGACTGCTTGTTCCTGTCGAACCGGAAAACACCTTTCCCTTCTGTCCCGACCCACATATTCCCGTCCTTGTCAAGCAATAGGGTTATCGCCTGGGTGATTCTGTCCCGTGCATCACGCCCCATGTCCGGATTGTCCCACACATCGTTCCTCCAATCATACCGGAACACACCCTGGCCTATGGTGGCGAACCAAAGGTGACCGTCGATGTCTTCGGCGATATCATTCACGGAAGATGTGATCAAGTCTCCCCGGACATGCTCGAACTTCCCGGAAGATGCGTCATAGCGGCACAAGCCCTTGATTGTGCCTATCCAAATGGCGTTATCGTAGCCTTTGTATATTGAATACACACTGTCGTCGATCAAAGAGCCCGGCTTCCCGTCATTTGTGAAATGGCGGTAGCGTCCTGTGTTCACATCCAGGACATACAGCCCATCCATATAGGTTCCCACCCACAACTCCGAGTCTCCCACAAGAGCCAGGGCATGGACATTCGTGGCGTCAATGAAGCCGCTTGAGAATGTCCTCGCGCGACTGTCGTAGAAGTTCAATCCGGCGTCCTCGGTGGCGATCCAAAGATTGCCGTCCCGATCCTCACACATCTCGCTTATGCTCTTGCCTTTCAGATCACCCGGCATGTCACCGGGGCATATCTTCGCGAACTGTGAGGTGTATTCCGAATAATAGTTGATCCCGCCAAAGAACGACCCGACCCACATCCCTCCTTCAGAGTCCTCGGCGATGGAATGGATCGAGTTGTCCGACAGAGAGTAATCATCATTAGGAGAATGTCTGAGATTGTGAAGAGACCCGTTCTCGCAGACATACAATCCGTTTTCCGTACCAACCCAAAGATTCTTCCTGTGGTCAATGTAAATGTCATGGATGATGGTCTCTGTTATGGACTGGCCGTCCTGAGACTTCCACGCAAGAAACGAGTGACTCCTCAAGTCAAACATATACAGACCTTTCTGGGCACAGCCGACAAGCAAGGTGTTCCTGTCCAACGACGCGATCTTCCAGATGTCACGGAAAAGCGGATTCTCTTTCGGAGCGAAAAGACGTGTCTCCCCGGTTGCCGGAGAATATCTGAACAGCCCTTTCGAATTTGTTGACACCCAAATATTGCCGTCCCCCGCAAGACACATGCTCCTGATGTACCTTCCGGCCCTGTCTGAAGCGTCAAGCAACGGGACCGGCATGCAACCGCCGTCCCGGCCAACCCTGAACAGGCCATAATTGGCCACCACGACCCAAAGATCTCCGTTAAGATCGGTAGCCATGTCTCTGACAAGACCGGAAACAGACTCGCCATCCTTTCCTGTAAGTTCAACCGCACTGAAAGCCTCGGAAACCGGATCATACACGGAAAGTCCTTCCCTTGTCCCGACGTAGATACGCCCGTCATCACTACGATGAAGGCAGATGGTCACATTGCTCTTGAGCCCGTCTCCGACAGAAGATCTGTTGAATATGCGGAATGAATCTCCATCATAGACACTGACTCCGTCCCCCGTCGCCGCCCAGATCCGGCCATACGAATCCTGGATAATGTCATAGACAGAATTCTGGGACAGACCACTTTCAACATCCAGACATTTGAAATAAAAATCGCTCGCCATGGCGGTCACTGGCATGACGAGTGACAGTGACAACCAAGCAAGGATATGTTTCAAGCTATGCATCGGCAGGGTCAAGACTTACAAATGTCAATATTCAAGTTTAAAGTCATCGACCCAAAGGATTGAGTCCGGGCTGCCGGTGAAGTAATCGCCAAGCATGCTGG
>CAKUSF010000037.1 GCA_934678915.1 uncultured Bacteroidales bacterium | reverse complement strand
GCGGTGTGCCAGATGGTCCAGTCGTCGTAGGAATATTCCAACGTGTTGCTGGCTGCGGTGGAGATCTTGTCGTAAGGAACGTAGCCGAGTTTCATGTAGTCCCCAAGTCCTGCGTACCAGTTTGCCTTTGAGGTGGTCACCATCGCCTCAAGAGCTCTGTCACGGTCAATGTCCAGTCCCTTTGTGATCGCGTCGGCAAGCACAGGCACGGCATGGTAGCCGCTCATGCACCAGTTCTCGTTGGCGCAGTGACTCCAGACAGGCAGGAATTTCAGGACATTCTGGTCGTAGTGAGCCAGCATCGACTCCACCATGTCCCGGTCACGCTCCGGTTTGAACAACGCCAGGAACGGATGCTCTGCCCTGTAGGTGTCCCAAAGGGAGAACACCGTGTAGTTCGTGAATCCGTCCGCCTGATGGATCTCGTGGTCGAGGCCTCTGTACTTTCCGTCCACATCCATATAGACAGACGGATTGATCATCGTGTGGTAGAGGGAGGTGTAGAACATCTTCTTTTCGTCCTCTGTGCCCTGAATCTCGATCTGGGAAAGTTCCTTCTCCCAGGCCGATGTGGCCTCAGCCGCGATCTGGTCGAAAGACTTTCCGGCAGCCTCCGCTGCAAGATTCTTCAGCGCTCCCTCCGCACCAGTAGCCGAAAGGGCCACCTTCACGGTCAGTTCTGGATTCTTGGACGTGGCGAACTTGAACCACGCCACAAGCTTGCGTCCGGCCATCGCCGGGAAGTTGTGGTACTGATCGAATTTGCTCCAGCCACCTTTATAGTTTATCTTCTCTCTATCCGCGTAACCATATTCAGTGATAGGCTGCGAGAAGGAGATGGCGAAGTAGGTGTAGTTGGTTCGGGCCCAGCCGTTGGTAATGCGGTAGCCGGTCAGAAGGGTGTCATTCTGCACCTGTACCTCCGCCCAGAGGGTCTTGCCATCGTAGTTGTAGATTCCGTGGATGAGATCCAGAATCACCTGTCCGTCAACGCCTTTAGGGAATGAATATTCATGGACTCCGACTCTGGTGGTGGCGGTCAGACGGGCCTTCACATCGTAGTCGGCCAGCGTCACTTCGTAGTAACCCGCTGAGGCTCTCTCCGTGTCGTGCGAGAAACGGCTGCGGTAGCCGCTGTCCGGGTTGTCGCTTGTGCCGGGATTTAGTTTCAAGGCTCCGGTGGTAGGCATCAGCAGGATGTCGCCCAGATCCGAGTGTCCGGTTCCGCTGAAATGCGTATGGCTGAACCCGACGATTGTAGGGTCGGAATAACGGTAGCCAGCACAATATTCATAGACACGTGGCTGGTACTTCCCGTTCACATTGTGAGGAATCGTGTCCGTGTCAGGGCTAAGCTGAACCCCACCGAAAGGCACGCACGCCCCCGGAAATGTGTGTCCCATTCCATCGGTCCCGATGAAAGGATCGACATAACCTACCTTGGAGGATATCTGCTGCGCGGACACACCGACGCAGAGAAGCAGGGATATTCCTGCGTTTAACAGTTTGGATTTCATGTTCCAAATATAAGCAAATCTATTGTTTTTTGTGAAAAAGTCTTTAAATTTGTCTTTCCTACCTTTGCGTGAGGAGTTTGGTTTATGTCTATTAAATCGGTTTGCGAAGTAAGTAGGCTACAATTAATTGAAGAAGGTAACACTTTAATTAAACTATAAATTTTAAAAACGTTTATGTCTTTCAAAAAGATCGCATTGTCGCTTGCGCTCATCTTCGCATCAGTGATGGCTGTGGCTCAGACCAAGACCATCAAGGGTGTGATCTATGAAGAGGAGACGGGCGAGCCTATGCCGGGAGCTACGGTCTCCGTTGAAGGTACGACACGAGGTGTCATGACAGACCTTGACGGAACATTTGAACTCACCGGTGTCAAACCGACCGACAAGTTGAAGTTCGAGTGTCTTGGTAAAGAGACTCAGATCATTCAGGCCGGTTCTCAGACAAACTTCATTGTAAAGCTGAAAAACGCAGCTAACGAACTTGACGGGGTGACTCTGGTCGCCTTTGGTAAACAGAGAAAAGAGAGCGTCATCGGCTCTATCTCCACAGTCGATGTTAAGACTCTTAAGGTGCCTTCCAGTAACCTTACCACTGCATTGGCAGGTAACGTGGCTGGTGTGATTGCCTACCAGCGTACCGGTGAGCCGGGCCAGGACAACGCTGACTTCTTCGTACGTGGTATCACCACTTTCGGTGCTAACACCAGCCCTCTCATCCTCATCGACAACATCGAGCTGACCTCGACCGACCTCGCTCGCCTTCAGCCGGACGACATCGAGAGCTTCTCAATCATGAAGGATGCCACAGCGACGGCCCTCTACGGAGCCCGTGGAGCCAACGGTGTCATCTTCGTGACCACTAAGCGCGGTCAGGAAGGCCCGGCTAAGATCTTCGCCCGTGTCGAGACCTCAATCTCAACACCTACCGATGTGGTTGAGCTTGCTGACCCTGTGACCTACATGAAATCCTACAATGAGGCTATCTCTACGCGTGACCCTCTTGGAGACCTGAAGTACAGTTACGACAAGATAGAACAAACTGGAAAACCGGGTGCCAACCGTCTCATCTATCCTGCCAACGACTGGTACGATATGCTTTTCAAGGATTTTGCTACAAGCTACCGCGCAAACGTTTCAGCGCGTGGTGGAGGCAAGGTTGCGACCTACTATGTGTCCGGTGCCTACACTGAGGACACTGGTATTCTGAAAGTCGATAAGAGAAACAGCTTCAACAACAACATTGATGACAAGAACTATACTCTCCGCTCCAATGTGGACATCAACGTTACCCCGACCACGAAGCTGGCGGTCCGTCTTACCGGTAACTTCCGCGACTACCAGGGACCTCTGAACGGAGGTAGTGATGTTTATCGTCAGGTCATGCACTCCGATCCAGTGCTCTTCCCGGCCTACTACCCGGTGGACGATGAGCACGTTGGCATCCAGCACATCATGTTCGGTAACTATGAGGACGGTTCCTACATCAACCCGTACGCCAACCTCGTCAAGGGTTACAAGAACTACCAGCGCTCCCAGATGATCGCTGCGGTCGAACTCAATCAAGACCTCAAGTTCATCACAAAGGGACTCAGCTTTATGACATTGTTCAACCTCACGAGGTTGTCCGAATTTACTGTGAACCGTCAGTTCAACCCTTACTGGTACACATTGGACAGGTATGATTCCTACACTGGAGAGTACCATGTGAGGAGAATCAATGAGAACGGTACCGACTACCTGACTTACACAGAGAGTGGCAAGACGGTGAAGAACACGATGTACTCCGAGACCCGTCTGAACTACAACCGTTCATTCGGCAAGCATGATGTGACCGGCCTTCTGGTGCTCACGGCAAGCGAGTCTTTGACCGCCAATGCCGGATCCCTTCAGCTGTCCCTGCCTTCACGCAACGCTGGACTCTCCGGACGTTTCACCTACGGCTTCGACAAGAGGTATTTCATTGAATATAACTTCGGCTACAACGGTTCCGAACGTTTCCACAAGTCCCACCGCTGGGGATTCTTCCCTTCAGCCGGTCTGGCGTGGATGGCATCCAATGAAAAGTGGTTCAAGCCATTGACAAAAGTCGTCAACAACCTAAAGCTTCGTTACTCCTACGGACTTGTCGGCAACGACAACATCGGAAATGCAAAGAATAGGTTCTATTATCTTTCCGAGATGAACATGAACAGTTCTAGCAAATCCGCTTCATTCGGTGAGCTCAGAGATGTCACCTACACCGGAATAGATGTCGTGCGTTATGCTAACGAGGCGATTACTTGGGAAAAGTCCTACAAGACGAACTACGCCCTTGAATTGGGGCTCTTCAAGAAACTTGACATTATCGCTGAATATTTCACCGAGCGTCGCTCCGACATATTCATGCAGCGTGCTGACATTCCGAACACGATGGGACTTCAGGCTTCGGTCTATGGCAACATCGGTCAGGCCAGAGCCAAAGGTGTTGACATCCAAGCTGACTACAAGCAGGCTTGGGCCAGCGGCCTTTGGGCTTCAGCCAGAGCAAACTTCACCTATTCTACGAGCAAGTACGACATCTACGAGGAGCCTACCTATCCGGAGGCTTACCGTCAGCATGCCGGCTACTCCATCAAGCAGACTTGGGGCTACATCGCAGAGCGCCTATTCATTGACGATGAGGATGCTGCTAACAGTCCTTCTCAAGCCGCTTTCGGTAGCCAGTACGGTGGTGGTGACATCAAGTACACCGATGTCAACGGAGACGGTGTGATCACCAACGCGGATATGGTTCCAATCGGCTACCCTACATCCCCTGAGATCATCTACGGATTCGGTGTGTCACTCGGTCACAAGGGCTTTGACTTCTCCGTGTTCTTCCAAGGTCTTGCCCGCGAGTCCTTCTGGATTGATGCAACAAGTGCCTACAACCCCACCTACAACAAGTACGGAACGGCTCCGTTCGTGAACAACGGACAGTTGCTTCAGGCCTACGCTGACAGCCACTGGAGCGAGGACAATCGTGACATCTACGCCCTTTACCCAAGGTACAGTGCTTACGAGAACTACAACAACACCGCAGTCAGCACTTGGTGGATGAGGGATGGATCCTTCCTTCGTCTCAAGCAGTTGGAGCTCGGTTACACTCTCCCTCAGAAGTTTACAAACAAGATTCACATCGACAACCTCCGAGTCTATTTCCAGGGCAACAACCTCCTGTGCTGGAGCAAGTTCAAGCTTTGGGATCCTGAGCTCGCAGGAGAGGGCTTCAACTACCCGATTCAGAAGACTTTCAACATTGGTGTGAACGTGACCTTCAAATAATCCTTGACTATGAATATGCGCAAGAATATTAATAAATCAATAGCATCCGTGCTCACCACTGCGGCTCTTCTGCTCAGCACCACCGGATGCAACAAGTTCCTTGACGTGGTCCCTGACGATGGTCTGCCTTCTGTCGAGACTGCGTTCAACCTTAGGTCATCGGCCATCAAGTATTTGGCTACCTGCTATTCCTACATGACTGTCGAGGGTACAATGGGCAGCGACCCTGCGATGTTAGGTAGTGACGAGTACTGGGATCTCTATGGTCGTACCACGACCAATACCAGTGCCCGTGTTCCGTTCACGATGTCCTACATCGCGCGTGGCAACATGACCGCCAACACTGTCTATGCCAATGACTGGGCGAGCATGTACGAAGGCATCCGATGCTGCGACATACTTGTGGACAACATTTCAAGGGTTCCGGATATGGACGAGGAGGAAAAAGCCAAATGGGTGGCTGAGGTGACATTCCTCAAGGCTTACTACCACTTCAACCTTGTCCGCAAATGGGGACCGGTTCCTATCATCCGCGAAAGTCTTCCGATTGATTCATCGGTTGATGAGGTGCGTGTGCATAGGGACAACATTGATGAGTGCTTTGATTTCATCATCGAACTTCTTGACAAGGCTATGCCAGACCTTCCGGTCATCAATCCTTCTGTTGAGGAATATGGCCGTATAAACAAGGCCATCTGTGCAGCTTTCAAGGCCAAAGTCGCTGTCTATGCTGCCAGCCCATTGTTTAACGGTAACTCCGAACAGGCCGCTCTCGTTGACACCGACGGAACCACGAGGCTCTTCCCTGAGAAGACTGATGACGAGAAACTTGCCCGTTGGACTGCAGCGATGGAAGCTTGCCGCGAGGCTATTACTATCTCTGAGGAAGCGAATATCTCCCTCTATCAGGGTGATGACATCACCTATCGTATGACAGATTCCCTCAAGACAACCTTGACCCTTCGCAACGCATTCAACCAGAAATGGAACAGCGAGCTTATCTGGGGCAACACCCAGTCTCCGAGTGGGAGTATGAACATTTACCATAGGCTCTGCATGCCAATCCTCAATGGGTACACCGACATGCTCGGAGGCTACATATTCATTGGAGTTCCGCTCAAAATCGCTGAGCAGTTCTACACCGTACACGGACTGCCTATAGCCAACGATTCCGAGTGGGCCAACATCAACCCGATGGATCTTCGTGTCGGTGACGACCAGCATGCCTATTACATCTGCAAGGGCTACACCACTATCAAACTCAACTTTGACCGCGAGCCTCGCTACTACGCCTCCCTTGGATTCGATGGTGGCAACTGGCTCGGACAACTTGGCAACTACAACGACCTCAAGCCTGAGGATGTTAAATACGTGGCCTGCCGTGTGGGTGGTGTCCACGCCAAGAGAGGCAACCAGACCGGACCTGTGACCGGATTCTTCCCGAAAAAGCATTTCCCAATCAATGCGACTTGGACAGGTAACAACTCTTTTACAGGAGTGTCTGCAACATGGTACCCTTGGCCGATGATCCGTTTGTCTGACCTCTATCTTCTTTATGCTGAGGCAATCAATGAGGCCGAAGGTCCTAACGGAGCGCACAGCGATGATTTGTTCAAGTACATCAATGCTGTGCGTGAGCGTGCAAAGATTCCGGATGTGAAGACATCTTGGGACACCTACAGCAACAGCCCTGGTTACTACAACACCAAAGTCGGAATGCGTGCGATCATTCACCGCGAGCGTCTGAACGAACTTGCATTTGAAAGCCAGAGGTTCTGGGACATCCGCAGATGGAAAGAGGCACCTGCCGAGTACCAGAAGGGAATTTACGGTTTCGACATCACAGCAAAGAACCCTGAGGACTACTATGTCAAGAAGTTCGTCTATGAGCAGAAGTTCGGTCTCAAGGACTATTTCTGGCCAATCTCCACTTACAACATCGAAATCAATCCTAACCTCGTTCAGAACATCGGTTGGTAACAGTTAAGAGAACATTGCAAATGAAAAGGATATTATTTACATCTACATCAATAGTGGCCTTGCTGCTGGCCTTTGGCTGTGCTGAAGACAATCACGGCAGGATTGACCAGCTTGACAAGGACATACCTACCCCGCAGCCAGTGGAGGTTACCAAAGTCAAGGCGACAAGTGGTGGCGCTGTCCTCTGGGTAAAGATTCCGGATGACAAGAACATCAAAGGTGTCGTTGCTACCTACAACCGTGGCGGAGTGGAAGTCGAGTCCAAGGTGTCCCGCTATGTGGACAGCCTTAAGGTTGAGGGCTACGCTGACACTGACGAACACGAGATCCAGGTCTGCTCGTTCAACGTGAACGAGGATAAATCAGAGCCTGTGATTGTCAAGTTCAACCCTGAGATGCCGGCTATCCGCACAGTCACACCGACCATTGTGGCCGCGGCAGGAGGAGTGAAGATCAAGATAATTGGAAATGAAAGCAAAGCTGACCTTGCTGTCTGTCTGCTCAAGGATTCTGATCTTGGAAACGCTGACAAGCCTGTCAATGAGATCAAGTGGACAGAGGTCACTACCTTGTTTACGGCAAGTGACAACATTACCCTGACCAGACGAGGTCTTGATCCTGAGGAGGCAGTGTTCGGGGTTTACATCCGTGATCGTTGGGGGAATATCTCTGACACCGTCAAGACAGTGCTTACCCCTCTTCCTGAGATCGAGATCCCGAAATCCGGATTCTCTTACAATGGATCAGCCGTGTGCAGCAAGGATGACAACATATTTACGATTCAGGGAGAAAACAGCTTATACCCTGTCAGAAGCCTTTGGGATGGTTCAGGACATTCTTCCTCACCACACTTTATGGCTGTAGACAGAGCCCCTATCCCTTGCTGGCTGACAATCGACCTTGGCTGCAATGTGGAGCTTAGCCGTATTGCAACCCTGCCGCGAATAGGCTATCCGCAGATCTACGGTGACGCGCACATCCGTAACTTCGAGTTCTGGGGCAGCCAGGATCCTTCAGGAGTTCCGGGAGATGGAGAGCACGGTTTCGATGACTCGTGGAAATGCCTCGGCAAGTTCATCCAGTACAAGCCGTCCGGCTACCTTGACGATGGAACTCCGGGCGTGATCACACAGGAAGACACGGAGTATTTCAACAATGGCAACGACTTTGAGCTTGACAGCGAAGTTTATCCTGATGCTTTCTATCATTTCCGTTACCTTAGGATCGTGCTCACCTCATACGTTGCTTGGGAAATGCCTGACGCGGCAAACGCAGCTGCCCAGTTCGGTGAGATCACACTTTATGGACGTGTGGTAGATTAAACAGCAAAATGACTATGAATATGAATGTAAAAAATATATCATCGCGACTCTTGACCGCTGTCGGTGTAGCTATCCTACTCTCTTCTTGCGGTGGTCAGGACGAAATCTATAAGGAATGGGTCAAGAAGGGAGGCTACGACTACCCGGCCAAGGCCATTAATCTCACCTCCGTGTCAGGGTACCA
Organism: uncultured Bacteroidales bacterium; assembly: GCA_934678915.1. Taxonomy (GTDB): domain Bacteria; phylum Bacteroidota; class Bacteroidia; order Bacteroidales; family UBA932; genus Cryptobacteroides. Next base: position 9,275 of record CAKUSF010000037.1, on the reverse strand, counting down.
GAGCGTGATCGTCACTTGGGAGAAACCGATGGATCCAGCGGTCCGCACGGCCACCTTGTTCTGGGACAACTACGCAAGTTCCCGTGACATAGACTACGCAAACTATCCTGACGGTAAGGTCTCGATGGAGGTAGGCGACCTTGAGGACAGATCTTACACCTTCGACATCGTCAATTACGATGACGCAGGCAACAGATCCCTCGCAGCAGAGATCACGGTTTCTCCTTATGGAGACAGTTGGATGATTTCTCGCTCGGAGAGAACCGTAAGTCTAGCCAGAATGGATGGCAAGGATGCCAAAATCGTGATGTCAAAAGCCACAGACGAGATGATCGCCACCCGCTTCCGCTACAAGAACCTTCAGGACGAATGGGTTGATTGTGAAACAGTCCTGAAGCCTGGCGAGAACGAGGTGACATTCCCGAATGCCCTCAAGGGCAAGAGGTTTGAATATTCCTCATCCTTCTGTCCCGCTGCCGGAAAGGACACGGTCTGGAGTCATTGGACGAAATCAAACGATGGCATTTCCTACGCCTTGGATGGCAAGAGGTGGAATGTTTCTGTCACAAAGAATCAATATTTCGGAATCAATGTGCCGAGCAACATCTTTGACGGCAACATGGACCTCTCCGCTTTCAGCTGGCACAGTTCAAAATCTGATGCCATAAAGAATCAGTTCCCGAAGATCCTTTCTGTCGATACTCAGAAATCGGTTGGTGAGGAATATGCCTTTACCGGTTTTGAGTTTTATGAGCATCCGGATCAGCCTACACTTCGTTACATAAAGGACATTGCCATTTATGTCGGCTCAACGTATTACAATCCGGACGAGAGCGACTACCTCAATAATTATGGTATTCCGTTCATTAATACTCTGATAGGAACTGCGTTCAGAGATCCATCGGTGTCAACTACCCAAGGAGCAACAGGTCGTTATTTCTCGATTGTGTTCAAAAATTCTTGGAACACCAAGGACGGCTTTATCGATCTCTGGGAGCTCGTTCCTTACGGCTACATCCCTTCGCAGGCTGACTAATCAACGATTCTGATGAAAATGTATCATTCTTTGCTTTTTACGGTTCTCGTGCTTCTCTCAGCTGTGACATCCTGCAAGGAGAAGCAGGAACCGACTCCGGAGCCAGAACCGGAAGTGAAGGCCGCCATATTCACTGCCACTCTTGACGCTTCTGCGGCCACACCGTTCAAGACATCTTGGGCTGAGGGTGACGCGATTCAAGTCATCGGAGTCAAGGATGGTAAATCAACATCCGAGACAATCACCGCCACCAAGGTGTCTTCTGCAAGCGCGACTTTCACATCTAAAGGAAGCATCAAGGCCGATTGCGATGAATATTATGCCTTCATTCCAGAAACCGGGGTCATAGGGTGTGACCCGGCTTCTGCTTGGACGGTTTCAGCTTCCGCAGTGGCAGTGCGTTCCGTGGCGGTCGCCAAATGCGGGAAAGGAGCAACGTCTTTTAGCTTTAGGAATATGTTCTCGTTCCTAAAGGTAGATGTCACAGATGCTTCAGTCAAGTCCATCGAACTGAAAGGCAACAATGATGAGGATCTGAACTACGATGTCACGGTTTCAACGTCAGACTATTCCGTTTCTCCGGCTGCAAAACCAGCGTTCGAGGCTCAGAAAACCGTCAATGTCCATGTGAGCGAGGTCGGAGCCTACTACATCAGCCTTGTTCCAGGAACTGTGCTTGGACAGGGCTATACCATCACTGCCTACGATGCTTTTGGGAAAGTTGTAAGCAAGTCCGTTTATTCAGACAAACTCACTGTCCCAAACGGAAAAGTGATAGCCGCAGGAGAACTCCAACCTGAATCCGTAGAGTTTACAGCCTCGTTCGAGGACACCACAACTCCGGAGTTCAAGTCCACTTGGTCTGACGGTGATGTGATTGAAGTGAGCTGTTTCAGTGGTGAGACCCTTGTCACGGAGACAATAAAGGCCACCGAAATCTCTCCGGACGGCCTTACCGCCAAGTTTATCTCCAACGGCACCCTCCCTGCCGGTGCCTCAGGCTATTACGCCATGATCCCTGGCACGGGAGTGGATGGTTATCAGAAGACTAATTGGTCAACCGGCAATCTTGATGGAACAACAATCACGAAGCCGTCCGTGACGGTGGCGAACTGCATTGATGGTTCTGGCAAGTTTGTGTTCAAGAACATATTCTCGCTCCTAGCTTTCAAAGTTGATGAGCCGACAGTCTCTTATGTCGTGCTGGAAGGCAACAATTCAGAGAAGATCAACAAAAATCTGTTGGTGTCATTTGACAAGTTCAATGTCAATGGCAACACGGTTCCAACATTTGAATCCACGTCTTCTCTTAAGATGACAGTCAAGTCTGGAGAGACCTATTGGTTCGGTCTTTTCCCTGGTCTAAAGTTTAGTAATGGCTTCACACTTACGGCTTACAATCAGGACGGAAAACTGCTTGGGTCATCCAGAAACCCATCATCAGTGACAATTGAAAAAGGTAAGGTGTACAACGCTGCTAAGGTCGTCATCAAGTACCCGTCAGTCAAGACAAAAGACTTTGATGCAAGCAACATCGTGCTTTCACTCGGAGTGGTCAGTGACGTGCACGTCAAACCTCAGTGGGCCGCTGACAAATGGAAATCAGCCCTGCAGCAGCTCAAGGCCAAGGCTCTTGAGAACGACCCGAACGGTATGGCCGGAGTCCTTGTTGTTGGTGACCTTATTGATGAGCCGATTAACAATCAACTGAGCCTATTCAAATCGACCCTTGAATCGGAGGTTGATGTGACCAAGACACCGATGATCTACACCATCGGCAACCACGATGTTCCTAAATATGCTTGGGCTTCCACTATGGTTTCTGATGTGGCTTATATTAGGAATATGTTTGGGGATGATTATTTCTTGACTGACCAAGATCAGTCCATGCGGACAGGTTACGAGGCGCGCCACTGCGTCATCGGAGACTATCACATCCTGTCTGTTTCCCCGAATGCCGACCAGCCTATTCTTTACGATCCGACAGTCGTGTCATGGCTTGACGACCAGCTTGCTAAAATCACCAAGGAGGACCCGGAGAGGTACGTCATAGTGCTCACGCATCCTATGATAAAGAACACTGTCTATGGAAGCATGCTTGGTGAGGCTGACGGAATATGGTCTTCTTCATTGCCACAATATTGGGCTACGGATGCCTTAACTCCGGTACTTAGGAAATACCCTCAGGCTGTAGTCTTCGGTGGTCACCTTCATTTTCCTCTGAACGATCCACGCAGTGTATGGCAGGGCGACTTCTCCGTCTTCGGTTGCGCCTCGGTACGTTACATGGCTTTGGAGAACGGTCAGTATGAGGACATGGAAAGCGCGACAGTAATGCTAGACAAGAACGACTTCTCGCAGGGCAACCTGCTCCAGTTTGACGCTAGCGGCAACATGCGTGTGCTAAGGATGGATTTCTACAACAAGGACGTCATCGAGACTCCTATAGAGTCTCCTTACCCATCATCCGACAAGAGTCACCTCACAAAGTACAATCACACTACCCGTAGTCTTGCTAACGTTGCTCCATCACTCTCAACTCTGAATGTTGAAGTCAATGATGGTGTCGCCAAGGCCTCTTGGGCAGCAGGTACAGATGACGAGTTTGTACATCATTATGTTCTGACTGTCAAGAAGTCCGGAATCACTGTAGTGACAAAAAAGATTCTTGCTGATTTCTACAAACATGCCAAGACTTTAGACATGAGAACTGAATGGACACGTTCGCTTGGAGTGTTCGATGACGGTGTCTATGAAGTGTCCCTTGTTGCCTATGACTCATGGGATGCGGCCAGCAAGCCTCTGACTAAGACATTCCAGGTAGGCTCAATCTCTAACAGTGTCTGGACTGACGATAACTCTGGAAGTAAGGCTGTCTCTGGGGGAAGCGGTACAGTTTCCGAAGAGTGGTTGACCTACGCTGACGGAACAATTTCATGGACTGCCAACAAGACAGGCAAGCCAAGGAAGGCGACTATTGCGCTTCCAAACGGGGAAGCATATTCAGTGACTCAGATTTCAGTTGAAGATTTTAAAGGTAGCTGGACATTGTATTCCAAGTTATTTGATCCACATAAGACTCTTGGGAAAGGCAACATTCTTGGCTATGCGGCTCCGTTGACTTTCGGTGAACCTCTCAAGGTTGAGACCTTAAAGGATGCCTCTGGCTCAGAGCATACCAACAATCTTGGTGTCAAGGGGCTTTTCTTCAATGCCGTGATGGATGCCGTGGTGGAGATTGATTATGCTGGGCAGTCGGTTAATTTCGGTGTTTTCCTTGACAGAAGATCTGCTCAGGATGCTGGCAATGGCAGATTCGTGTCATTCCTTCCAGAGTTGAACCTGACAAATGGATGGGCTTCTGGGAAGTATGACTTCGCACCGGGTGCAGGTATCTTTTCAGACAACGATTACGAGTGGCTCTGGTTCAGTGTGAGCAAAGACTTCAACACTTTAAGTTACGTGTTCAAGGACAAGGGGCAGAAGACCTCTAAGGGCAATCACTACATCTGCGGCATTTCCTGCGTGAATGCGACTTCAACGAGTGCTTCCACTTTGGCTACCGACTATGATGTGATCTATCAGGCTAACTATAACAGTAGTGACACTGATGGAATGTACTTCACAAGAAACTAAAAATATCTCTAATCACTATTAATTTTATTTAACGATGAAATTACACTTATTAACACTGACCGCAGCGGTCCTCGCGACATTCGCGTTCACCTCCTGTGGCGAAAAGGGTCCCGATTATGGTGATCCTGCCGTAAAGGTTAGTCCAGGTGAGTTGAATGTTGAGTCTGCTGGCGGTTCTCAGACCGTACAGTTGACCGCAACTGTGGACTGGACTGTTGAGAACCAGGCATCTTGGGTGCTAGTCACTCCTCTTAATGGCGATCCATCCAAGGATGTACAGACTATTAATGTGACAGTTTCTGCGAACAATGATCTTGAGCGCACTGCCACAGTCACTTTCAAGCAGGTTGATGGAACTCTTACTGCTAAACTTACAATCAATCAGAAGGCTAACATTCCTGACATTCAGGACTCTAATGTGAAAGCCGTCTCTGACAATGTCAATGCCTACAAGTACCAGAGATTCAGACTTTCCGGTGTTGTCAAGAGCCTCAAGAAAGACGGCTCATTCAACCTTGTCGATGAGACTGGTTCCATCCTTGTCGCAGGTCTTAACGCTAGCGAGCAGCCTTACGGAACGGATGGCGGTGCTTTGGATAATGTAAAGGAGCGTTACACTGTGACTGTTGTTGGCTACCGTGTGGATGACGGTGGCAAGGTTCAGCTTAAGTACGCCTTCCTTGAGAAAGTGACTGAATATTCAGAACCGGATCCTAATACTGTTGCGACAAAGTCATTCCCATACACCGCTGACTATAAGACATCGGAGAACGGAGTCATTGTCAACAACCAGACGTTCCCTTATGCTTTTGACGCTCTTTGGTCTTGGAGCGCCAACACTGGTTGGCAGGCTTCCGGCAACAAGAATGATGTTGACTACACGACAGAGACCACCCTTTACACAGAGAAAGTTGACCTTAAGAATGCGGAGAAGCCGATTTTGGTTTTCGAGCACATTGTAGGCAGAACTTTCGTGGACATGGATGTGGCGAAAGAGCAGACCTCTGTTTGGGTGAGAAAGGAAGGTGGAGAGTGGAACAAGCTTGCCATCACATTCTCTTATCCGGATGAACTTGGCGAGCAGACTGTTTCCGAGGACATCAAACTTGACGCTTATATCGGATCCGTTGTGCAGTTCGCTTTCAAGTACACCAGCGAAGAGGGTAAGTCTGCCGGTATCTGGCAGATTCTCAAGGTTGAGGTCAAGAAGAACGAAGAGCCTACTCAGCCAGACAATTCCACTGGCACAGAGGATTATGACAAACCAGGTTGGGATTGGAACAAGTAATCTTTGAATTGAATTTAAGATGAAAAAGACTATAAATATTCTTTTCGCAGCCGCTTTGGCGATAGCTTCAGTGGCTTGCGCTCGTGAGGAAATCTTCGAGAATGAGCAGCAGACCAGAGGAGAGTTAAGGACTTTCACCTGCGCTTTTGATGAGGATGCCCAGACCAAGACCGAAATCACAAAGCAGGGAAAGACTGTTTGGAAAGAAGGTGACAAGATTCTGGTCTCCAACGGAACAGAATCAGACACCCTTACCGTTGACTCTAAATTCGCTGGTCAGAAATATTTCGAATTCTCCACAACCCTAGAGGGCAAAATCTATGTGGTTTATCCTTGCACTGCTGCCAAGGAGATAAAGGACGGCAAGTTCACTCTTGAGGTTCCTGAGGTGCAGAACGGTGAGTTCGGCAGCGCCAACATCGCCTGCGCTATAGCCGAGGACAGATACGTCAAGATGAAGAACGTGACTGCTGTTCTTAGGTTCAGGGTGCCTAAGGAGGTTACTACCCCTGTGACATCCGTGGTGATCAATTCTGTTGACGGCAATGTCGCGGGACAGTTCAATGTTGATCTTACGAGCGGCACACCGGTCATTGAGACTCCTGCGGAGAACGCCTACACGGCAAGTGTCACCGTCAAGACGGACGGCAACAACGGCAACAACTTCTACGCCACCGTTATTCCAGGAACCTATAAGGCCGGTTTCACGATGTCCGCTGTCACCCTTGACATCAATAAGGCAATCGAGAACAAGACTACTGTCTCAGACAAGGAACTCAAGGTTAACGCTTACTATGACCTTGGAAACATCGGAACTAATCTCCAGCCTCTTGGTGGAGACGGCTCCGCCGCCAAGCCTTACCTGATCAACAATTACGCTGAGTTCTTGATGTTCACCAACTACGTGAACTCCGGAAAGACAATGCGCGGCCAGAGTGTCAAGCTGATGAATGACATCAAGGGTATAAAGACTCCTGTGGGAAGCATCAAGTTTGAGAAGGGCATTGTCGGAGTCGGCAATGAGATCGAGAAGGGTAATATTCCTTTCCAGGGTGAGTTTGACGGGAACGGCAAGACTGTTACCATAAATCTAAGTGTGAACAATGTCGAGGAAGCTACCGGCTTGTTCCCTAACTTGGCTGATTCTGCCTACATCCACGATCTTACTATTGCCGGAAATGTTACTTCTACTTACAAGCATGCCGCTGGTCTAAGCGGATTCGTACGCGTTCATGGAAAGTATGATGGCAAGACCCCTTCTATCAGAATCGTTAATTGCAAGAACACAGCTACCGTTTCCGGAGATAATTATATGGGTGGCCTTATAGGATGGGTTGACAACACAAATAAGGCTGCGAACACAATCTCAATTGAGAACTGTTCAAATGAGGGAACCGTTACCGGCAAAAACCTTTATGTGGCCGGACTTGTTGGTTATCTTTCTTATGCTAACCTTGACAAGTGTTCAAACTCTGGTTCAGTGAAATCCACTGTATTTGTTGGTGGACTGGCAGGTCATTCTTATATGGGAACTATTTCTGATTGTACTAACAGCGGGGATATCACTGCTACTTATACTGCAGGGAACTTTTATTACTATAAAATAGTTAATAAAAAGTATAAGTGGTATGTGGATAATCGTGGTGGAGCTGCTGGAATAGCGGCATTTGCCCAAAATATGACTATAAAGCGTTGCTCAAACTCTGGAAAGGTAGAAGGAGTTAATAAGATCGGAGGCATAGCAGGTGCTTCATTCTGGACTAGTGTTTATTCTTGTAAAAATAGTGGTGCTGTCAATGCAACGGAGCAGGCAGCTGGTGGTATTGTAGGATGGGCGTATGTTCAGTCATTGATATATGATTGTTTGAACACAGGTAATATCTTTAACAAAAGATATCAAGCTGCTGGTATAGTTGGTCAGGCTCAGAATCTTGGTTCAGCTGCGGTGAGAATAAAGAAGTGTGTGAATGAAGGGAACTGTAAAGTTGAAGGAAATGGAGCTGCTGGAATTCTGGGTTATGCCCAGCCGTATAACAATGGCGGTAATACGGGAGCCACATTGTTTGTGGAGGATTGCATAAACAAAGGAGAAATTTCTGGTCCAGAATATTCGGGAGGTATTATAGGTGCAGCTAATCCTATGTATCCTAGCGGAACCTGGGCTAAATTATTTGTTCTTAACTGTGAAAACCATGCAAAAGTTTCTGGCACAAAAACCGGTTCCAAAGCAAATGTCTTTGTCGGTGGCATCCTTGGAGGATCTATGGGAACGAATTGGGTTAAACAAGGAATCAATATCAGTAATTGCTTGAACACAGGAGACGTGCTTTATGCTGATGCCACGGCTCTTTATCCTAACGCTGGTGGAATTGCAGGTAGACTATACCAAGGAAATCCTGGTGGTACAGGAATATTCAACTGCTACAATTCAGGGAAGGTAGGACCTGTTTCCGGGGCAGCGGTTAAAGGTGCTTTGTACGGAGGCGTTATCGGCTATGCACAAAATGGCGGTGGTAGCGGTCCAGTCATTGGCAATGACTATTATCTTGATTCATCGTGTGATCAGATGACAGGCAATGACTCAAAATACTCGGATTACGGTTGTATCTCTGCGGCTGATGTCAATGGTGTCTTCACTAAGGCCCTTACTTACAAGGATGTGAACTACGACAAAGTCGTTGACATTCTCAACGCATGGAGAAATGGCAATCTTTCTTACTACTCATGGACAGCCGGTCCTAAGTTCGTCTATCCGTCTTACGCTGACTACGGCAGCGGAGACTATGACCTTGGAAATGGTGGACAGATCTAATTTTGAGGAGGAATCGAAATGAAAAAGAAAATATTCGCGTTAATCGCTCTTGCTGCCGCTTTCGTCGGCTGCTCAAAAGAAGCTTCTGAGACTCCTTCTCCTGCGACTGAAGGACAGAAGTTTGTCATCACCGCCTCTGTCGGTGACCCTGCGACAAGGCTTGGCTATGTTGAGAATGACCAGAACGGTTTCACCGCCAAGTTCACATCATCCGAGAAGATCAGCCTATATTTCCTGAAGGCTGACAACTCTGTGGCTCTCAGCCGCGTTCTCAACATCGACGGCTATTCCATCTCCGATGATGGAAGAACCGCCAAGTTCGAGACCACAGACCTTGTGATCCCTACGGATGCAGTGAAGCTCGCTGCCTACCTCTATTCAGGCAGCGGCTCGACCTACACAGAGGAAAAGGCTTCGACCGACCTCAGCCTTCAGGCTAACCTCGGTGCCGCTCAGTCCCATCATATTCTTTACACCACTCTGAACACTTCTGACATTAAAGT
>CAKUSF010000036.1 GCA_934678915.1 uncultured Bacteroidales bacterium | reverse complement strand
GCGAAATAAATCCTATCTTTGTAGATAAGAAAGGCCGGGCCTTTTGGTCTGGCCTTTTTTTGATTCAATTTAACATCACAATATCATGAAGAAAGTAGTTTTGACCTTTCTGTGCGGAGCCATGATTTTCTCTGGCTGCGGTACAATGTCCAAGACTGGACAGGGGACACTTATTGGCTCCGGTGCAGGAGCTGTAATTGGAGCTGGAATCGGTGCGGCCATCGGTGATGGCAAGGGTGCTGCCATCGGTGCTGCCATCGGAACTGCTGTAGGTGCCGGAACAGGTGCTGTAATCGGCAAGAAAATGGACAAGAAAGCTGCTGAACTTGAAGCACTTGAGAATGCGCAAGTGGAAACCGTGCAAGATCAGAATGGTCTTCAAGCCATCAAAGTGACATTCAACAGCGGTATCCTCTTCCCTACCAATGGTTCCACTCTCTCTCAAACCTCTAAGAATGAGTTGTCTCAGTTCGCCACCAAGATGAGCGACATGCAGGACACTGACATCACAATCTACGGCCACACCGACAACACCGGTTCCGATGCTGTCAACGAGCGCCTATCCAACGAAAGGGCTCAGTCCGTTGCAAACTATCTTAAGAATTGCGGCATCGCTGCATCTCGCATGACAACCGAGGGAAAATCCTACTCTATGCCGGTAGCTGACAACGCCACCAAGGAAGGCCGTGCACAGAACCGCCGCGTCGAAATCTACATCACCGCCAACAAAACGATGATCGAAAAGGCCGAGAACGGCACACTGTAATACACACGAATAAAGGCTGGCAAAAAAGCCTTTCCTTATTACATACAACCAAAACCATAGTCACTCCGGCAATCCTCCCCACCAAAGGTGGGTTCCCTCCCTCTTCGGGAGCCAAAGTTGCCTACATGACTATGGTTTTGGCTGTATTGGTCTTAGCAATCGTTAAATTGAGTACTGATTATTCAGTACTGGCGTGGGCCGAAGATGGAGGTACCGATGCGGACGATGGTGGCACCGTGACGGATGGCTAAGGGCCAATCGTGGGACATGCCGATAGAGAGCTCAGTGAAGTCGAACAGTTGGGGATAGCGGGCATCCAGACGTTGTTTGAAGGACTGGATGCGGGCGAAATCAGACTCTACCACCGAATCATCATCGGTGTGAGTGGCCATGCCCATAAGGCCGTGGATGCGGACATGCTGGTAGGAACGTCCGCTGGCATATTCATCAAGGATGGACTCTATTTCTTGCTCAGTGAGGCCGCCTTTGGTGAGTTCAGCACCGAGGTGAAGTTCAAGCAGAACATTGACGGTGCGGGAATTGACCGAGGCCCAGTTGTCGATGAGATCCAGCAGGTGACGGGAATCCACCGACTCAACCAAAGAGGCATAAGGCAGTACCAGTTTCAGTTTGTTGGTCTGGAGATGGCCGATGAAATGCCACTCAATGTCTTGAGGGAGCTGGAGGGCTTTCATGGCGAACTCTTGGGGGCGATTCTCACCAAAGCAACGTTGCCCGGCCTGATAGGCGGTGAGGATGTCCGAGAACGGATGGAATTTGGAAACTGCCACCAGTTTCACTCCTGATGGCAGTTCCATTTTAATGTTATTAAGATTCTCTTCTATCATTCCGTAAAAGAATTACCAGAAATCTTGCCAAGATATTCATAGAAAGCGGCTTAGCGCCTTCCTTTCTGCTGTTCCCTCTGCATCTGAGCCTGCATCCTCTGAGCCTCCTCAAGACGCTGCTGCCACTTGCTCTTTGGCATCTTCTTACCCTCTGTGGCCTTCAACTTAGCCCTAATCTCATCCGGATTCACGAACCACTTTCTGATTACCCATGTCTCAAGCATGGTGATGAGATTGGACAACAGATAGTAGTAACTCAAACCTGAAGAAAGGCTGTTACAGATGAAAAACATCATGATTGGCATCATCCAAACGCTCATGAAGCGCATCGAAGCCATCTGAGGATCATTGGCTCCTGGCTGAGATGCAGTCGTGATCTTCGAGTAGAAGAACATGGACACGGCCATCAGCAGGGCGAACAATGAGAGGTGGTCACCGATCAAAGGAATCCTCGTTCCGAAATCAACAATCGAATCGTAGGCACTCAAGTCATCGGCCCACAGGAAAGACTGCTGGCGCAACTCAATGGAAGCCGGGAAGAAGCGGAACATCGCCCACAAAATCGGGAACTGGAGAAGCATCGGCAAGCAGCCACCCATCGGGCTAATTCCCGCCCTCTTGTAAAGATCCATCTGGGCCTGCTGCTTCTTCAGAGCATCTTCCTGCCTAGGATACTTCTCACTCAACTTGTCAATCTCAGGCTTAATGGCCTGCATCTTAGCCGATGAGGAGTACGACTTGTAGGCAAACGGAAGCACTACAATCTTGATGAATATGGTCATCAACAAGATGATGATTCCGAAATTGGAAATGAACCTGTGGAGGAAGTCAAACAATGGGATTATCACGAATCTGGTGAACCAGCCAACGAGCCAACCTCCCAGAGGAATGATTTTCTCGTACTTCTGATCGAACGATTTCAGAGTCCTGAAGTGGTTAGGTCCAAAATAGAATTCGAACGGAACTACAGTCTCATGCTGTCCGGGTTCGAAATCCATCCTCATTCTGGCCTCACCAGTCATCAGATTGTGGCTTTCATCGTCTTCAGGGAAATAGTTTAGAGCGAAATCCGCTGATGCAAATTCCTGCGGAGCCCTCATGATTGCCGAGAAGAACTGCTGCTGGAAAGCGAACCAAGACACTCTTGCATCGACACGCTTCTGGGCGCTACGCCCTTTTGCAATGGCCTCCGGCTTCTTTTCACCGTTGAAATAGTAGTCGAGTTTGGAGTACTGGACTTCGTTCTTGTAGCCCTTTTCCATCCTCGGCATGGTCACAAAATAATCCACGTCGAACGAAAACACGTTCTTAGGGATGACTTTCTCCATCCCGACGAAAGCGAGGAAGTTCTTCACTGAATATGACCCTTCGGCAATCGTGTACCGCTGCTCGATGTAACCGCCACCTGTAAACGGAAGACGCATCGCTAGCGAGGTGTCGGTCTTCTCAGCGACCACAAAGTTGAAATCAGCCGTGTTGATCGTCTCCCCAGCATAGACCTGAACATCATAGCGGCTCATCTCTGGCTTGAAGAGGTAAAGCTCGTCACCACCGTAAGCGCTATATTCTTTCAATTTAGCCGAATATGGCTGGGCACCTTTCGTGGTGAATGCCACCTCGAACTTGTCGTTGGACAAAGTGACGATCTGAGCCTCTTCGCTGTGAGCAGCTTCAAGAAGAGAATCCTTGTAGATGCTCACCGGAGCTGCCACCTGAGCGACAGAAGCCGTGTCGGAGGACAGCCTTTGAACAGCCTCGGCAGCTGCAATTGAATCCGCCTGCATTTGCTTGACAAGCGCTATGGAATCCAACTGCGCCTGATAGGCGGCCTGTTTCTGATACTGTTTGTTCTGATAGAAAGTAAAGCCGAATAGGAGCAAGCCTATCAGGACTATACCTGTGATTGTGTTCTTATCCATTCCTGATTACTTCTCTTCTTCGCTCTCCTCTGCCTTACGGATCTTTGCCTCCAGATCCTTCAACTCCTGCTTAGCGGCATCAATCCTATCCTGCATCTTCTGAATCAGAGGTGCTGAGTTCTTCGATGACGAGAAGAAACCGATGTTGTTCTCGTAGGTGTCGATGTCCTGCTGGAGTTTGTTGTACTGCTGAACCAGACGGTCTTTCTCACTGAGAGGTTTCCTAGAGGAACCACCGTTCCTGCCTCCGTTGCCGGAGCCTTGCCTAGGAGCCCTTAGCGAGAAGTCAGGGAACTTAGCCTGCATTGCCTGAGTGTAAGCTGACTGGACTGACTCTTTTTCCTTGAACGGAACGAAGCCTATTCCTTGCCACTTTTCAGCAAAAGCACGCGCAGCTTCACGATCAGCCGCAGCATCACCTGAGAGGACATATTCATTGATCTCTTCTATGAGAGCCTTCTTGGCTTTTAGATTGGCGTGGAAGTCATTCTCAGGTTTAGCGTTCTTATCGCGCTCGTTGAAGAACTCATCACAAGCTGCACGGAATCTCTTCCAAAGTTGCTCGGATTTTTTACGAGGCACAGCTCCGATTTCCTTCCACTGCTTCTGCAAGGCAATCAATGCATCTGTGGTCTTCTTCCACTCCTTGCTATTCTTCAAGGCTTCTGCCTGTTCAATCAAGGACAGCTTCTTCTCCATGTTCTCGTTCATAGAGTCCTTGAACTGAGCATAATAGTCTCTTTTGCGAGAGAAGAACTTATCGCAAGCAGCACGGAAGCGGTCGTAAATTTTCTGATTTTCCTTACGGGTGGCGAAACCGATGGTTCTCCACGTTTTCTGGATTTCCTCTATCTCAGTCGAAAGGGAATTCCACTCATTTGAAGATTTCACTTCCTTCTCAGCGATGGCCTCTACCTGCTCGCAAAGCTTCGTCTTCTCGGCAAGATTCTCCTGCTGTTTCTCTTTTTGGCCTTCAAAATAAGCCTGATACTTTTTATTGATCACAGCTGTAGCGGCCTTGAAACGATCCCAAATGGAATCACGGTACTCCTTGGCAACAGGGCCGAACTCCTTCCACTGCTCATGGAGCTTCTGGAGCTCACGGAAAGCCTCGACCACATTCTCGTTCTCTGAGAGCTTTTCAGCAGCCTCACAAAAGCCTTCCTTAGCCTCAAGATTCTTTTTGAAGTCAAGATCGCGCAAATCCCTGTTGATCTTCACCATGTCGTAGAATTTCTCGACATAGTACTGATAGGTGTCATTAAGGTCGCGGAACTTTGTCGCTGGCACTGGTCCGATCTCCCTCCAACGATTCTGCAGCTCACGGAATGCCGGGAATGTTGAGTTCACATCTTCCTGTTTCTCAACCAGATTCTTCAAATCTTCGATAACTGCCTGCTTCTTGGCGAAGTTCTCCTCACGTTGAGCATCTTGTTGGCGGTTGTACTCAGCACGTTCTTTCTTATAGTTAGCATAAACGCCCTTGAAAGCCGCCTCCATTGCCTCGAACGGATTGTCTTTCACTTCCTCGGTCTGAGTCTCAGGAGCGACATCCTCGATCACATCCTCTCTTGACGATGGCTCATCAACCTTTGCTCCTAGACCGGCCTCGGCCTTCTCCTTGGAAAGCTTCTTGTAGAAAGCGGACTTGATGGCTTCTGCCTCCTTGTACCTCTTCATCCTATCATCGGCCTGAGAGAGTTTGTCAAACAAGTCAGACAGTTCGGCAAGGGAAAGACTGCCAAGATCCATAGAGACCTCATCGCCCTCCTCTGTTTGGGCGGCATCATCACCTTCATCCTGAACGTCAACCACCTCCTGTGGGACTTCCTCGGCATTGTCAGCCACAACTTCAGCGACTTCCTCTACCGTAGGATTTTCTACATTCTCATTGAGAGCCTTTGGAGCTTCCTCTACATCTGAGGTTCTGTTGACCTCAGGAACATTACCTTCACTCATAAAGCAGTTTAATTAAGAGTTCTACTTATCCGCAAAGATACCTAAAAAAACACTATTTTTGCAAAATGAAAACAATATTCTATGCGCATTGACATTCTTACCGTTGTTCCGGAGCTTCTTGATAGCCCCCTCAGCCACTCCATTGTAGGAAGAGCCATCAAGAAAGGGCTAGTAGAAATCCATGTACACAACATCAGAAAATATGGTATTGGACCTCGTGCCACCGTTGATGACTACAGTTACGGTGGAGACGCAGGCATGGTCATGATGATCGAGCCAGTAGAAAAAATGATTGAAGAGTTGAAGGCTGAGCGAGAATATGACGATGTCATCTACATGTCCCCCGATGGTGAACGTTTGAACCAAAGGATTGCAAACGAACTATCCTTAAAGAATAATCTGATTCTTCTCTGCGGCCATTATAAAGGAATAGACCATCGCATCCGCGAGCATCTTGTGACACGTGAAATCTCTGTCGGGGATTATGTCGTCAGTGGCGGGGAGATTCCTGCGGCTTTGCTTGCCGACTCTATTGTACGTTTGATTCCAGGAGCGCTTAGCGATGAGACGTCTGCCCTAAGCGACAGCTTTCAAGACGGACTTCTCTCCCCTCCAGTCTATACCAGACCAGCCGACTACAAAGGATGGAAGGTTCCAGAGGTTCTCTTGAGCGGGAATCCTAAACTAATCCGAGAATGGCAGGACGAACAGGCTTTGGAACGGACAAAACGGCTAAGGCCAGAGCTATTGGAAGACATTGATAGTCAGCGTAAAACGCGATATTAACAATAAAACGTTTAAAACTTTTCAACAAAAAGTATTGGTTTAAACGTTTTTTTGACTACTTTTGTAGTCGAAAAGTGAGAGTATATCACACTCTAACGACTATGACCTTCTTTTCAAAATAAGGTAATACACTACTAACTAACCAAAAAAGTCCGCAGCGATGTGGGCTTTTTTATTTTTAGTAACATTTTGATAGTTACTTAGCACAGACCCAAGAAAACATTATTGGTCTATAATCAGGGATATTCATTAAATTTGCAAAACAAAGTAACTAACAACATGAAAAAAGGAAAAATAACTCTTCTGGCAGCAGCTCTGCTCTGCATCACATCTTTGGCAGCCGCACCTAAGGCCACTGAAACCACCGTAAATGCTTCGGATTCCAAAATTACCTACATTGGTAGGACCGAGGTTAAAGACGGCTGTGTCTCGTTTGATTGGACAGGAGTTTACGCCAAAGTCAAATTCCAAGGCAACAGCCTGAGTTTCAAGGTGTCTGACACCAAGAAAAACTACTACAATGTGTGGATTGACAATTCAATGGACACTACTCCAGACAAAGTGATCGCAGTTCATGGAACAGACACCACCATCGTGCTCTTCAGTGCAGAGGAGCTCAAAGCACGTTTCGGAAAAGACAAAAAAGCGGCCAAGGCTCCTCATCAGGTTATCCTACAGAAACGCACAGAAGGAGAACAAGGTACAACTACAATCAAAGAGTTCATCACTGACGGGCAGTTCCTTCAAGCGGATGCACCGAAGGCTAGAATCATTGAATATATTGGTGACTCCTACACCTGCGGTTATGGAACTGAAAGCTCCAACAAAGAGCGTTTCAAGCCAGAGACCGAAAATCAGAATCTGACCTACGCCTGCGCGATGGCCAGATACTTTGATGCGGACCAGATTGTCCTCGCGCATTCCGGGATGGGTATCGCCCGCAACTACAACGGCAATGTCAAGGGCTATTTCATGCCCGACAGGTACCTTCAGGCCTACGACACGAACAAGGACGTAAAATGGGACGCAAAAGCATCTTCATTAAAGCCTAGCATCACCGTCATCTATTTGGGTACCAATGACTTTTCTACTGGGATGCAGCCAGCAGAAAGGTTGTTTGTCAAGAACTACATCACCCTCCTGAAAGAGATCAAGGCGAACTACGGAGAAGACTACCCTATCCTCTGTGTCGCTCCGAAGAACGATCTTCTGATGTTTGACTACATCAGGAAAGCTTCCAATGACTGCGGCCTGAAGAACATACACATCATGGCACTCACAAAGTCTGTCCATAACAATGATGCAGACATGGGCGCTGACGGACATCCAAATTACACGGGACACCTGAAGAAAGCCTACGCCATGATTCCTTACGTCGCCACAATCACAGGGTGGGAACTTTCTGGCAATGAGGTAAAATAACAAACGAATGATGACAAAAAGCCTAAGCATCTTAGCGTTAATCGTGCCTATAGCACTCAACGCTCAGACTGGAGTCGTTGACAGGCATGCAGCTAATCCAGAGGGAAAACAGATCACCATGGAAGAGGCTGTCCTTGGAAGAAACGTGCGACCTAAAAGCATGGCTGTCTCTTGGAAAGACGACATCACCTTCATCGCATTCAAAGACGGCAAATGGGTTCAAGAGAATCTTTCGCAAGGAGAGGCCTGCGAATATTCGGCCACACCTCTTCCAAAAGGATTCCCCAAAGAAGCCGAGAACATCACGCGCAGCGAGGCCGGGACATTCGCCTACACGATTGGAAGAGATCTGTTCGTGTTTGATGGAGAGCCAATTCCGGTGGCGGTGAGTGGAGACAGCCAGATTACTTTCGGCCAATCCGTAAGCCGCAACGAGTTCGGCATCGAGAATGGAATCTTCTGGTCTCCTGATGGGTCCAAACTTGCTTTCTACAAAAAGGACGAAAGCAAAGTCACCGACTTCCCTCTTCTGGACATTACGACCCGAACTGGCTCGCTCAAGAACATCAAGTACCCAATGAACGGGATGGACAGCGAGAAAATCAGCCTCGGAATCTTCGACAAAGCGACCGGCAAAATCGTCTGGTGTGATGTCAATGAATATGGCGAAGACCGCTACCTTACCAACATCAGTTGGTCTCCTGATAGCAAGAATATCTTCATACAAGTGCTAGACCGTACCCAGAAGCACATGAAATTGAATATGTACCGTTCTTCAGACGGTTCGTTTGCACGCACGATTCTCTCCGAAGACGACACGCGCTATGTGGAGCCTCTAGATCCGCTGCACTTTCTCAAAGGGACATATTCATTCATCTATAGGACGAACAACCGCGATGGCTACCGCAATCTCTACCTTTGCGACACCCTTGGAACTGTGAGACGTCTGACGGAAACGGATGCGGATGTAGAGTACCTTGGCAATGACGGACGGTTTGTCTATTACACCTCAGCTGAGGTTTCACCGGTTGAGAATCATTTGTTTAAGATTGAAGTACGGACAAAAAAGCTAAAGTTCGGAAAACCAGTCAGGCTTACCCAAGAAAGAGGCTGGCACAACATCAGTCTCAACAAGGGCTGCACGATGTACATCGACAATTACAGCAGTTTCAACGTACCACGCGTCACCAACATCATGACAACTGACGGGAAACTGGTCCGCAACCTACTCACAGCCGAGGATCCTCTCAAAGACTACAAAACAGGTGAAGTTCTGCTCGGTACCGTCAAAAGTGCGGACGGTCGGTACGACAACTGGTACAGGCTCTTCCTTCCTACAAACTTCGACCCATCGAAGAAGTATCCTGTGGTGCTCTATGTCTATGGAGGGCCTCACTCTCAAATGGTTCAGGACACATGGCTTGGACAAGTTAGGATGTGGGAGATGCTCATGGCACAGAAAGGCTACATAGTCTATGTTCAAGACAACAGAGGGACTCAGAACCGCGGTGCTGAATATGAAAAAGCCATCCACCGCCATTGTGGGCAGGCTGAGATGGCTGACCAAATGGTTGGCATCAACATGCTTAAATCCCTGCCATTTGTTGATTCAGACAGAATTGGAGTCCACGGCTGGAGCTACGGTGGATTCATGACAATCTCACTGATGACCAACTACCCAGAGACATTCAAAGTAGGGGTAGCCGGTGGCCCTGTGATTGATTGGAAATGGTACGAAATCATGTACGGAGAACGCTACATGGAGACCGAGGCCAGCAATCCTGATGGGTTCTCTCAAACTAGCCTCATCGGGAAGGTTGACGCACTTAAGGGCAAGCTTCTCATTTGCCAAGGTGCAATCGACAACACCGTCGTTTGGGAACACAGCCTCAGTTTCGTACAGAAATGCATCGAAAAGAATGTGCAACTTGACTACTTCCCTTATCCATGCTCCGAGCACAATGTGTTCGGAAAGTGGAGGATTCACCTCATGGACAAGGTCACGAACTATTTCGATGACTATCTGAAATAGTCCACGGGAAGTTTAAGGACAAAAAAGGGCGGCTCGCAACGAACCGCCCTTTTTCATATTCATTAAGAAGGATTATTCTGAAATCGGTTCATACTTAGGAGCCAACGCCTTCATGGCAGTCCAACCTATCAGGTAAGCGACAGCACAGAAGCAGAAAATAATGAAATAGCCAGCCGGCTTGCCCTCAAAGCCAAGGAAACAGAGGTTCGTCTCACCGGCATAGACAAATAGATGTCCCGCGACTTTCTGGAACATGAAGGAACTCAGTCCTGCGGCCATTCCGCAAATGCCAGTAATGGTCGCAGCTGCTTTCTTAGGGAACATGTCAGTGCCGACAGTGTAAAGATTGGCCGACCAACTCTGGTGAGCAGCACCGCCAAGACCTATGCAGATAACCGGGAATAAAGGAGAAATCTGTCCCAACGGCTGAGCAAGCAGAACCACAAGAGGAACCAGCGCAAAGATCAGCATCGCACGGGTACGGCAGTAGTACGGATCCTTTCCTGTCTTGTTTATGAATATGGTAGGGAGTTTTCCTCCAAAAATGGAAAGCATCGTGATGAGGTAGAGCGTAAAGATCAGAGCAATACCAGCGGGATCAGACGTCTTGATGCCGAATTGAGTGTTCAGATAGGACGGTGTCCAGAAAAGGAAAAACCACCATACTCCGTCAGTAAAGAATCTCGCAAGAATAAAGGCCCAGGCTTGACGATGCTTCAGACATTGGAATATTCCCATTTTACCTCCGTTATCTTCAGTGACATTTTTCTTTGCAAACTCCGCGTCCAAGGCAGCATCTTGCTCAATGTAAGCAAGTTCTTCCGCATTCACACGGTGATTCTCAGAAGGTTTCTTATAGACAAAAATCCAGAATCCCATCCAGATAAAACCGAGCGCACCAATAATAAGGAAGGCCATCTCCCAACCGAATTTGGCAGCAAGGACAGGAATTGTCAAAGGAGCGATCAATGCCCCTATGGATGCACCTGAATTGAATATAGATGTGGCGAAAGCCCTGTCTTTTTTAGGGAAATACTCTGCGGTCGCCTTGATGGCCGATGGGAAATTGCCTCCTTCACCCAAGGCAAGGACACATCTTGCAAACATGAACATGTAGACACTGAACGTGGAAATCGCAACGGCCACATCACCCGTAGCTTGGATCAGTTCAAGCCTCGACTCCATACCGATGTAGGCCTCGGTGGCGATTCCGCATAAAGCATGCACACACGCACCAAACGACCATACCCCTATCGCAACAGTATAACCTTTCTTGGTTCCAAGTTTGTCCACAACACGTCCAGCGAAAAGCTGGGCAAGGGCATAGACAATGGCAAACACACCGGTAATGTTGCCATAGTCAATCTCATCCCAGTGAAATTCCGGTTTGATAAATTCATCCCACGTCAGGGAAAGCACTTGTCTGTCAAGGTAATTGATCGTTGTTGCGAAGAATAGCATCACGCAGATCACCCACCTAAAATTGGTCATTTTACCTTTGTTCATATTCTTAGATTGTCTTTGTAATCGTAATCAAACAATTCACCGCTTCAGCGGCAACTCTCATTACATGGTTGTTGTCTATGCCCAGCGAGGAACTTTCGCCTTGGGCACAGACAACAAAGATACAAATGATTAATAGATTATTGAATTATAAAGGCTCAAATATTTTCCTCGCTACATCGCGCTTTTGCCATCCTTGATTGCCTGGAAGGTATAAACTGCACCTCCGACAGAGCATGAAGCGACATAAGGATTGGATTCGTCATAAGAGAATTTTCCATCCTCTGAGCCATAGAAAGCATCCTTGTATTTAAAATCAGAGAATTCAAGTTTAAAACCATCATATACATTCCTTATTTGATAGGAACGGTTCATGTGTCTTAACTCTCCTTTGTCCGAAGAAAAGCGGACGCTTGTCGAATTGCTCACTTTCACCCCTCCAAGAACACCACTACAGCTGACAGACATGCAGTATTCACTGTTCGCAGAGCATTGTTTGTCAGCAATATACTCCAAAAACGAGTCATATCTTTTGAAACGGAAGGTGTCCGTCTCATCATCGTAGTACGAGTCCTGCAAATAAACATGGCCAAAGGAAGAGTAATCCATCACAAAACTGAACGATGTCTGTCCTAGAATCAATTCATAGTTTGTAAGGCTGACCGGAATTTTGGTGACACCATCATCTCCAAGGACAAGACGGCCGTTGTCACTCGTGTAAGGTTCGTCTCCGTTACCACTTTTGAAGCCTCCGACATCCAACCCACCGACACCACAGTACTCTGGAAGGATGGTTTTGGTCATAGATTCGCAGGCCAGGCCATAGTCAGGGTAAAAGCCGCCATGCTCATAACCTCCATAAGACTTTGTCACAGGAAGATAGTGGACACTAACCAATGACGGAGAAGCTCCATCGCCAAAGGTCAAGCTCGCAGTCTGGCTGCTTGGTTCAGTACCAAACGGCCTGTCCCAATAATCATCGACATAAGCCCTGCAGAAAGCCAGAAAATGGTCCCCTATCACTACTCTATCCATATCTACAGATGTTCCATTACGGGCAAATTCCAGACTCTTGTACAAAGACATATCGCCTAGACTTCTGTATAGGAAGTACCCAAGACCGTTTGAGACGTCACTATAAGGGAATCCGATATCCGCCCATGAATGTTCTTCCTTACCTTCCACGATTCTCTTGATCAGATAATCAGCATAGACCGTTCTATCCCTCCAAGATGAAGAAGTCATCTCAACATTGATGTCAACTTTATAAGGCACTCCACACGTTGCTGCTATCTTTGAAGCGTCATCTACCGTTTTACCTCCGAAAGAAAAGCTCTCTGGTTTCGTTCTTGAGCCCAAGTCCGAGATGCTTGGAGAGCCATCAGACCAATCCGGGAGTTCATCTCGAAGAAGGTAAATGTAACCAGAAGCATCGGAAGTCTTTGTGTAGTAATTGCCTGCTTGATCTTTGAATGTCACCTTACAGTTCGGAATGATCACCGGACCAGGTCCTGTCACTATCATGGCACATCCTCCGGAAAATGGGTTGACATATTCATACGTGGTGTCCTTGACAGAACCGACAGCCTTGACTTTCGCAAGCGTCCTTACAGGAGCGACATTGTACTTCCCGAAATCCGCTTCCTCGACATACATTGTGTCGATTGAGGAGACTGACTTACCCGGTTCTCCATCGGCTCCATCAGCGCCATCCGAGCCTCTGAGGTATCTGAAAAAGTCCTCAATGGAAACCGCTGTCTTCGGCCATTTAGGGTACTCATCAACATCATACACCCCATTCCCTGGGTTATCCAGACCTGAGTCACTAAGTACCAATTCTTTCCACAATTCATAGGCAGACTTGCCGGCAGAGCCGTCAGATCCATCCTTTCCGTCAGATCCATCCTTTCCATCGGTACCATCCTTTCCATCAGTACCGCGTTGGCCATCAGCACCACGGAGATATTCATAAAAATCTGCAATAGAAGTTCTTGATGGGTCCCATTTCTCCCCAGGATTCCTCGGATCTTCAAGCCCGTTGGAGGACAGGACATCCTCGACCCATAACTCATAGGCAGATTTGCCAGAACTTCCCTGAGCACCATCGCTTCCGGAAGAGCCTTCATCTCCTTTTGGTCCTTGAGCTGCAATTCCTGTGTCAACACCATCAATCCACCAATTGCCGTTAGAGCCTACATAAGGTGTAGAACCATCCTGACCGTCTTTACCGTCTTGGCCATCCTGACCGTGGGACTTCACGTGAGTGTAAACCGTGTCCTTAGTTTCCTTGTTGACAAAGATCCATTCTCCTGTGACAGGATCAATCTCTGGTGTGAGTCCATTCTCACCATCTTTTCCATCAGCACCAGACTCCCCTCTCTCACCTCTTGGGCCAGCTTGTCCGGTCAAGTACTGGAAGAACTTAAGGATCGAGAGGTCTGCAAGTGTGATCACATTACCGTTCTGGTCGGTCACAATACCGCCTTCGTTAATTGTAGCGATGACATAAGCTTTCCAAACTTCATAAGCACTAAGGCCGTTTTCTCCATCGTTACCGGAATCACCTTTGTCACCTTTATCTCCCTTGTCTCCCTTATCTCCCTTATCTCCTTTATCTCCAGTGGCTTTCACACCGGAGTCAGCATTGCCTATCCACCAATTGCCATCTTTAATGTATGGAATCAGCCCATCGGCTCCGTCATTTCCCGTCAAGAACCAATAGAAATCTGCCATTGAAGTTCTGGATTTGTCCCACTGGGAGCCAGGGTTATGAGGATCCTCAACACCTGATTCAACATATTCCTTCCACAAGTCATAAGCAGAACTTCCGGGAGCTCCATCCTTTCCATCCGCGCCAGGATCACCTTTTTCTCCGGCAGCGCCTCTAAGATATTCATAAAAATCTGCCACAGAAGTTCTTGTCGGGTCCCACTTAGCTTCTGGATTGTTAGGATCAGCCAGTCCTGAAGAGGATGTAACATCTTCTACCCACAACTCATAGGCAGATTTTCCATCAGCTCCATCGGCACCGTCAGCACCATCGGCACCATCAGCTCCGTCATCGCCTTTGTCGCCTTTGTCACCTCTTGCCTTGATTCCGGTGTCTTTGTCGCCTATCCACCAATTGCCGTCTTTGATGTATGGTGTTTGTCCATCGGCACCGTCTTTTCCATCAACGCCATCCTTTCCTTTTAGATAGATGAAGAAGTGAGTGATGTCAGTACTTCCTGAATATTCTATCACTTTCTCTTGTACAGCCTTGACCCACAGCTCGTAGGCCGACAGGCCATCCTCACCTTTATCGCCTTTATCACCTTTATCGCCTTTGTCACCTCTTGCCTTAATTCCGGTGTCTTTGTCACCTATCCACCAGTTTCCATCCTTGATGTAAGGGACAAGGCCGTCTGTGCCATCATTCCCTGACAAAAACCAGTAGAAATCTGCCATTGAAGTTTTTGATTTGTCCCACTGGGTACCCGGATTATGAGGATCCTCAACTCCTGAAGCTACATATTCCTTCCACAACTCATACGCTGACTTTCCATCAGTTCCATCTTTTCCATCGCGCCCATCCTTCCCCTTGATGTAAAGGAAATAATGGGAGATGTCAACTGAACCCGAATAGTCAATGATTTTTTCCTGAACTGCCTTGACCCACAACTCGTAAGCCGACAATCCATCCTTTCCTGGCTTTCCTTGAACGCCTTGTTCGCCCTGTGGCCCGACAGGCATTGTCACCTCAAGGGAATTACATGCTGCCAGAGCCGATGCTCCTAACAGCATCGCTACGATTATTCCGAATCGATTTTTCATAAAAACAATTTGATTTATAATTGGTTAAGATAATTCCATAATGACAAGGATGTCACTCTTTCAATAACGACCTTCCGGTCTCCCTTACGTTGCTCGTCCGATGCAGATTCCGGAACCAAAGCCACTCGTTTGCCGAAACCTCTGTAACAAAGTCTGGATGATTCTATTCCTCTTGACAGCAAAGCCTCATAAACAGCCTTGGCTCGTGCGCGAGAGAGTTCTTCATTGTGCTCTACCGTTCCCTTGGCATCAGTGTAGCCCGCTACCAGAAAACGAGTGTCAGGGAAATGAGCCAAAGTGTTGGCAATCTCATCCAAGATGAACTGAGATTCAGCAGTGATAGTGGCTTTGTCAAAGTCAAAGTTAATGTTGTCCATCATCTCAGCCAAAGTCTTCTCAGAAGGAATCTCTTTGATCACCTCCCTGACAACTTCCACTGGAACCTCCCGGACAACTTCTTTCTCCACCACTTTTGACGGGAAGAGCCCCACATAATCGTCAAGGTGGCCTAGGATGTAACTGTCCGCACAAGTTTTGCTCTTGTTAGCACCGCCCAGCCTTAGAATGATGCCTGCGGATGCCTGCGCAAAATTCACCCCATCCGTGCCAAAGGAATGGTTGTACTGTCCTTGAATATGCACTCCTATCCTATCGCTTATCCAACCGATGACACCAAGCCCTGCGGAGACTGGGAAGAAAGTGTTGGCATCAAAAGTATAGCCTTTGTTCCAAGCATCTTCTGCCTTCCAAAAGGCTTCTTTGGTGACATCCCCTTTGAACTGTCCGAAATAAGAAGTTGGAAAATTCTTGTGATAGAGCCCCAAGCCAAGACGCACATAAGGTTGGATCCACAGGCTTTTGACAAAGGGCCTGAACTGTACTCCAGGACTTACCATCAATGAATATCCTTGCTTTTGTGCTTCTGACTCATAGTATCTGGCTAACCCGATTGTACCTTGAAAGTCAGCGTAAAGCCACGGTTTCAACTCAACAGCGGAGTATAATTCCAGACCACCATAAAGATTCTTCTCATCCAAGGTAAAATAATAATTTCCTCCCTGAGATTGATAGAAGTCTGACACGGTAGTCCTCGTGATGTTCATAACAGAGCCACCAAGTCCAAACTCCCATGCCCTTTGTGCACTGCTGTCTTGCGAATGCCCAATCATAGGGCAAAGCATAGCCAGCACAACGGCAAAAGCCGTTCTGTCCAATTTGTTTTTCATGAATATTTTGTTTTTGATTGATTATTATTTTGTCAAGGCATAGTCAGTAATGTCCTCAATACCAGGGATTCCATAATAGGCTGCTACAAGATTTCCTTTCAAGTACACCTTGCAGCCTAACAGCTCCGGATGGTCAGCGAGGTTTAGAGCCGCCCTAATGTCACCCTTCGGGAGTTTTACTGACAAGCATGAAGCCTTTGTCTTGACCGAGGAACGAGAGGCAATGGCAATGCAGGTCATGGAAGAGAAAGGCGGTGTGAATGAAATGCCCTCTTTGGACCCGGAAAGATCTCCCCCGACAATGTAGCCGCAAACCCAAACGTCCTTTTCTCCTAGATGTTCTTTTGCCTGCCCCACGCTGAAAGCAGTTGATTGGCTCGCTCCTGGGTCGGCACCTTGCTCAGAGCCGATCTCAAAGTCATAATCATTCCAGACTCTGCTTGTGTCGACACTGATTGAAAGATTGGTTTTGTTTCCTGGCTTAGGAGGATCTGATGAAGGGCAGGATATTCCTAAGGTCAGAATCTCACATGGTTCAAGGAAACGCGTCATAATTGTCTTTGAGCTAGTTCCATCATTGAGTTCGACCGAAACATTGCCCGCTTTAAAATAGCCGATACGGTTTTCAGACTGGCTATACACAAGTTTTCCATCGGTTGATGAGACGGTGATTGTACCATGCGGATATGTGTTCTTAAAATCCGAGCCCAATCTCAACCTTAGCCCAGAATTGAGCTGAGTGCAATTCAAACGTACGTTTGTACCTGAGCCCGCTTTCACTACAACGACCTGTTCGTCTCCGAACTGGGGAACCGAGAACTCAGGCTTGTCAAACTTTACAGAGACTGCCTTGACTGTGTAATTACCAGGATTCACCAACATTGATTCCGGAGAATCTCCATAGGCTCCTTCGTACAAAACCTCACCTGCGGAATTTTTCACAGTCAAAACAAACGCATCGGTGTCCGGGAGATCGACCGCTGCTCTTGTGAGCATCTTGGAAGAGAAGTTCCAACTCAAGGTCCCCTGCGCATCCTGCGAAGAAACCTTGTTACAGGATAATGCCGCTAATGTCAATGTCGCTATTCCAACGATTGTTGCCATTGACAGGCTTCTGACAGAAATCTTCATAACTGAATACTATTAACGGTCCGCACCGTTGCGGGCCGTCTGCAAAAGTATGGCAACAAAACATAAATAATAAAAAGAAACAGAAAAACATTTCCATAAAAAAGATATATTTCTGTTTTTTAATGGAATTTAATGTATTTTAAAGGATTACGTGACGTTTTTACATAAAATTCACGGGGCAATCGCAGTCACTGCGATCACCCCGCTACTTAACCTAAACTTAAACTATGAAAAACTTCACGTCAAATATACAAAATATTTTAAAGAAAACAACTATCTGAAACGATTTTTTATGTTGTTTTTGTTTATCTTATGCAAAATTCACGAAAAACAGCCTTCGAGAGCGGAAGTTTGACACTTAATTTTTTCAATATTTTCACCAGAGAGGCCTCCAGCCTCTTTTTTTTGTCAAATGAAATTC
>CAKUSF010000035.1 GCA_934678915.1 uncultured Bacteroidales bacterium | reverse complement strand
CCTCATTTCGAGACGACCGTAGTCGGAGATTTCCGCTTTGTGGACGCCAACGGTGACGGCAAGCTCGACAAGGACACAGACCGTGTGATTGTCGGCAACTATATGCCTGATTTCTACTATGGATTCGGTGTCCAGCTCGGCTGGAAGGGACTTGACCTGTCAGCGAACTTCCAGGGAGTCTATGGCAACGAGATCCTGAATCTTGAGAGGCGTTACCTTCTGAATATGGAGGCGTCTTCGAACATGATGAAGGAGTCTCTGAATAGGTTCCCTTACGGCAATCTCAACAGAGCTACCAGAAAATCCTCCGGAAACAACGGCTCCTGCACATCCACCTTCCATCTTGAGGACGGATCCTACCTCAGGCTCCAGAACCTCTCGCTTGGCTACACATTGCCGGACAAATGGTTCCGTGGCACCACCATCTCAAAGATGAGGTTTTACATTCAGGGCACTAACCTATTCACCCTGACCCATTATTCAGGCTATAACCCAGAGGTCAACAAGAGATCTTCCAATGCCCTCAGCCCAGGCGAGGACTATTGCTCATACCCTCTTTCAAGGACCTTCAGCGTAGGTGTCAACTTTAATTTGTAATGAATATGAAGAATATCATAAAATCAGCTTTGATCGGCCTTGCAGCGTTTAGCCTAGCTTCCTGCAGCGATAGTTTCTTCGAGCAGTATCCGGCGAACACCGTGACTGAAGGCAATTATTACAAGACCGATGATGATTTCAACCAGGGAGTCTATTGCTGCTACGACAAGCTTAAGACTCAAATGGGATTTTTCCTCACTGAACTGGCCTACAGAAGTGATGAGTGTGTGTTGACGTCCATGGCCGTCTCCACCCAGGACAGATATGACTTTGACCATTTCCAGGAGAGGTCCAACAATGGAATCCTCAAGAACATCTGGAATGCTTGGTACAATGGAATATACCGTTGCAATGATGTTCTTGACCACATGGATGGAAAAACCCTTGCAAACGGAGACAAATATCGTGGCGAGTGCCTGTTCATGAGATCGTGGTGGTACTTTAGCCTTTATAGAGTCTTCGGAGTTGTGCCTGTGACACGTACCGTTGTGACACCGGCTCAGGCCAAGACTATCCCAAGATGCACGGATGAGGAAATGTATAACCTGCTTGTCGAGGATCTTAATGAGGCAATAGCTCTGCTTCCAGCAAAACGTTCGGCTGAGGTCGCGAGGGTCACAAAGATTGCTGCGCAGGCTCTTCTTGGCAAGGTCTATTTGACTTTTGGAAAATATTCCGAGGCTCAGACAGTGCTTGAGGAAGCGATGAAGGACGCGAACTATGGCCTAATGTCCACAACGACCGCTGCTTTCGATGTGGCCAACAAGATGAACAAGGAGATCATATTCGCCCTATATTACAACAAGACCAACGATAACGGTCACGGCTACTGGTTCAGCTCAGGTGATGCTGACCCGAAATTCAGGATTAATCCTACGGCTGTTTTCAAGTCTGTCTATTCGGATGATGACAACAGGTTCACCCTGATAAATGACTATCAGGAAATCACCCCTGGGAAACTGTATGCAATTAACAAGTACATGGACACCTATGATGCCATTTACACCACTCAGGTAGGGAATGATTTCCCATTCCTCAGGTATGCTGATGTGGTTCTTATGTACGCAGAGGCATTGGGGCAGCAGGGGAAGATTTCCGATGCCCTTGGGTATCTCAACAAGACACGTACACGTGCGGGTCTCCCTGAATTGACTGAGGCTGAGGTCTCAGGCAAGGATGTGTTCATCAAGGAACTCGCAGCTGAAAGAGGCAGGGAGTTTGCTCTTGAAGGACAGAGGTGGTTTGACCTTGTGCGGCTCGGACTTGCTGTGGATTATTTCAAGGATCTCGGCTACTCTCTTGACTCTCATAATCTGTTGTTCCCGATTCCTCAAGACCAGATTGAGATTGTGAATGACAAGTCCATCCTTTGGCAGAATCCAGGATTCTGATGATAACACTAAGATATTGATAAACATAGATAAGAAATGAAAAGAATAGTATATTGCATCATGGTGGCTGTCGCCTGCCTGACGCTTGGCTCTTGCTGGCAGGAGGATATTCCACAGACAGGAGGACCACGTCATCAGGTGACTGATTTAAAGGCGGTTCCAGGTGATGAGGAGGTGCAGTTGTCGTGGTCTGTCCCAGACGGATGGAATCCTACAGAGTACATCATCACCTACACGAAGGGTTCGGAACAGACAGTCCGTACCAATGTCCAGAACTACACTGTAGCAGACCTTGTCAACGGTGAGAACTATGAGTTCTCTGTTCAGGCTGTTTATGGAGATCTGATCTCCAACGCTGTAAAGGCTGCGGCCAAGCCTACTACCGCAAGGCTTCCGGTTACGGATCTGGACGCGGACGCTTCAGATGCTACTGTTTCATTGACATGGACTCGCCCTTCACAGCTGCTGACTTCCTACACTTTGACTTGGTTCATGGAAGGTGCTGAGAGTGATGTACAAAAAGCCGAAGTTGAGGCTGACAAGGAAAGTTACGATGTGACAGGTCTGACTAACGACAAGAACTACACTTTCACCCTTGTCGCCAACTATCCTAAAGGAGTTTCTGACCCTGCTCAAATCAAGGCCATGCCGACTTTGGCGATTCCTTACACAATTGACAGGACCACAGCTGCGGTAAATCAGCCTATCAAGTTTACATTCAACACCGAGGGCTATCCTAACGCCACGAATGTCAAGTGGACATTCCCTGACGGAAAAGTTCTTGAAGGTGTTGAGGTTTCCAAGGGCTTTACTGCTGCCGGGGCTCAGAAAGTTACTCTGAGCGCGGAGATAAAAGGCAAGATCAAGACTTGGACCCTTGAGGTTGAGATCCGTCAGTACGTGGTGTTCTTCAACGACTGGGAGATGGTCGGAACCGCTTACGAAGGATTCAAGGGCAGCTGTCCTGTCTTCTCGCCTGACGGAAAGACTGTTTACAATGTGACATTCAACAAGAAAGCTGTTCTTTATGCCTTCGATGTCATCACAGGCAATCTTAAGTGGAAATATGTCCCAGAGGTTAACTCGGCAAGCTATAATCCTTTGACGGTCAATCCTGTTACTGGTGACATCTATTACGGCACCACGTCATCCGGGCAGTTCTATGCCGTTTCGGCTGACGGGCAGCTCAAGTGGAAATTCACAGAGGCCGGTTCGCTGAAGAGTGCTGCTCCAGCTGTCAACGCTGCTGGTACGGAAGTATATATCGGTGACGCAGCCGGAAATGTGTTCGCCATCGATGCTGCTTCCGGTACGAAGAAATGGCAGCAGGCAGTAGGAACAGCTGTGGCCGGTCTTCTCGTGAACGGTGGTGAATTGGTGGCCGGTGCCGGAGCATCGATCGCTTTCCTTAACATCGCGGATGGAAAGGTTATTAAGACGTTGAAAATGAGTGCTAAAATGGTTGGAATCTCTGGCTTTGCAGTGGCAGCTGACAAGAACACTATGTATGTCCCTGTGGCAGCTGGACTCAGTTCCGTGGATCTCGCCAAAAAGGAAATCATTGTGGACAATTTCGTGTTCGCTGGAAACAATCCTTACGAGCCTGTCGTGGCTCCTAACGGCACAGTCTTCGTCGGCTGCAAGGACAATCACGTCTATAACATCGACAAGGATCTGACTAAGGTGATCTGGAGCTATGAGCATGTCCTTAGTGGTGGCGGTAAGTCTAATGCCTTCAACTTCTCCCACCCTTGTGTGGACACAGAGAACCACTTCTACATCACTTCCGGACAAGTCGGAAACACATCCTACATATTCAATAGTGATGGAACTGTAAAGGAATCATGGACAGAGAACGCTGGTGATGACAACCAAAAGCAGATGGGAGGCAACAACTTCCTTGACGGTGTACTTTACTCCGCCTTCATCGGTAGCGCTAAAGGCACGGGCAACGGCTTGATGGTCGGCAAGTATGTCGGAGGCCAAAGAGCATCCGGATGGAGTACCCACGGTGGTGACATCTGCGGATCATGCTGCATAAAGTAATCATTTCCGGCCTGGTCGTGGGATTGAACCTGCGGTCAGGCGGGAATATTCATTAAAGATGAAGAAAATGAATAAGATAAAATTTATTTCCATGGTGTTGGCCGCGCTTGCTATGTGTGTCGGCAACTCATGTTCAGAGGAAGGCGACTCTGAAATAAAGGACCTTGCGGTCAAGGCCAAGATAACTTTGGGGTCGTACTATGAGGCGAGCAAAGATTACAAGACTGCGGGGGCCGTTGTCTCTCCATCTTGGAATGCTGATGATAAAGGTGTGATAATGCTTGAGCCGGACGGAACAGCCAAGAAGACTGAGGCTGCTCCGATTCTTCCGGGGAGCAATTCTTCGTTGTTCCTCTTCAATGTTCAGGCTTCAAGGCTTGAGACTCAGGTTTTGAGTTGGTATCCTGCTGATGCTGAAGTGCGTTTGGCCGGGGGGCAAGTGAGGTATTCTATTCCTACCGAGCAAAACGGGACTGAAGTTCCTGTCATGCTGGACGTTGTGAACGCCAAAGTGAGTTCCTACGAAGGCTGCAAGTTCAACCTGAAGCCTGCCGGCTGCATGTTGTTCGTGAACGTGGCGAAGGGTGATTATGATGTGGCATCTTTGGAACTGACTGCAAATGGAGGTGAAAGCATTGCAGGAGAGGTCATCGCTGATTTCACAGAGGGAACTTTCACTGCAAGTTCGGCTTCGGTCAAAATGACTCCAGCCAAACCAGTTGACTGCCGTTCAAATGCAGTGTTTATTCCAGTCTATTGTGCTCCTGTCACTCTATCCAGAGGATTTTCGGCTAAAATCACCACTTCTTCCGGCCAGACAATCACATCTTCGACCAATAATGAGATCGTTCTTGAGGCTGGAGAGAGAATCAGCACTGAGACAATAGCCGAAGATAAATCGACCGAGCTTGTGTTCTGTGGAGACAATCATGTGTTTGTCATCAACGCCACGGTTGCTAAAAATTCCTACAAGGAAGCTATTGTCTGGCAGTGGGACGCGAAATCTGCTGCCAAGGATCTGGGACTCGATGCCAAAAGATGCGACCATCTTGACGAGTGCAAGTTTGTGGACAACGGAAGCAAGTTGCTGCTGACCAGTTCGTACGGATGGTGCGCCCTTTTGGACTATTCCACATCAAAGATGCTCTTCCACGCCACGGCTGTGCCTAACGCGCATTCCGCTGAATATCTTCCCGGAGGCTACATCGCTGTCGCCACTTCTACAGGTTCGACTGCCAATCACAACAAAGTTCAGCTTTACTATTCCGAAAAGTCTGAGGTGGTTCTGGCAAGTGCAGACCTTTACTCTGGACATGGCCTTGTCTGGGACTACAAGAGGAACGTGCTCTATGCTGCTGGTGGTGATGTTATCAAGGTGTTTAAAATCAATGGTCTTGGCACAGATAAGCCTTCCTTCGAACTTGTCAAGAGCATCAAGACTCCGAAGTCTGGACTTCATGACATCTATCGTGTGGATGACAACACGATCTCAGTTGCGGGAAACCGTGCTTACCTGTTCAATGTCGAGACTGAGGAGTTCACTGAGATGCCTTTGTTCTCCAGTTCGACAGCCATCAAGTCTCTGAACTATAATGCTGCGACCGGAGAAGTTTGGTACACGGACGCAACCATTCCTGAGGGAGAAGAGAGTTGGTCTTCTCACAAGATTCGTTACAGCAAGAACATTGGGGCTTCAACTCCGGACAGAATCATCAACGTTGACATCGACATGTACAAGGTACGTGTCAGAAAGTGGTAAATTATCACTATATTTCAGGGAAAATGCTTAATGAAGATAGGCAATTACTTGAGCAGATAGCAGGAGGGGATGTCAAAGCTCTTGGCATCCTCTATGTTCTGTATGCTGGACGCATCCGCAATTTTGCGTTCAGTATGTTGCAGAATGCATCTGAAGCGGAGGACATCACGCAGGATTTGTTCCTAAAAATCTGGAACTCACGCGAAAGTCTCTGCGAGATAGACTCTCTCAAGTCTTACCTGTTCAGTATGACACACAACGCTGTCCTGAATCTTATCAAGCGTAAGGAAGTGCGCAATCGGTACCGTAAAGTGTCGGCTAGTGTGGGGACGGAACAGTACGAACCATCGTTGCAGGTTGACACAGTGGAGTTGCTCCGTAGCATTGACGAGGCAATTGAAGGCATGTCTGTGCTGAGAAAGACAATCTTCAGGATGAATCGTTACGAGCACAAAACTTATCAGGAGATAGCCGACACTCTGATGATAAGCCCAAAGACGGTGCAATACCACATCTCGTGCGCCCTCGCTGAATTAAGGAAACTTCTTTAAGCATTGAATGATTATTTTAAAATCTAATGAATATATGAAAGCAAGACTTATCTGCCTTATCACCGTTGCCGTGTGCCTTTGTTCTTGTGGCACCGCGAAAAAGAGCGTGGTCGATCAGTTCAAATATCCCAACAGGGCGGAGATGATCGTTGCTCAGATGCACGACCCTCATTCGAAGTATGTCGTGGTGGCCTGTCATAGAGGCGATTGGCGTAACTATCCGGAAAATTCCATCCCTGCCATCGAGTCCATCATCAGGATGGGGGCTGACATCATGGAACTTGACCTCAAACTCACAAAGGATAGTGTGCTAGTTCTTTCGCATGACAAGACGATTGACCGCTGCACGACCGGCAAAGGTCTCGTGAGCGACTACACTTTGGATGAATTAAAGAAATTCCGACTGAAACGCGCCCACGGTGTGGCTACTGACTCTCTGCATATCTGCACGCTCCGTGAAGCTCTGGAATGCTGCAAGGACCGCATCTGCGTGAATGTGGATCAGGGGTATGAATATTATGATTTGGTCCTCGCCCTGACAGAGGAACTTGGAGTCACTGACCAGATCCTAATCAAAGGCAACAAGCCACTCGCTGAGGTCAAGGCCAAATTGGCCGCACACGAGCATAACATGATGTACATGCCGATAGTGAACTTCCAGAAAGGAGGCACGAAGCTGTTTAATGAATATATGAGCACAGGCACCGTGCCTCTTGCCTACGAAATCTGTTGGAACAAGATGACCCCGGAGGTCAAGGACTGTTTCAAGAAGATTCTGGATTCAGGCTCAAAACTCTGGATCAACACCATCTGGGGAAGCCTCTGTGGCTACCTTGACGATGACAAGGCTTTCGACTGCGGTGATCCGGCAAAGATCTATGACCAGATCATTGGCTATGGTGCGTCTCTTATCCAGACAGATCGTCCGGAGCAGCTGCTTGGGTACCTTCGCAGCAGGGGATTGCATGATTAGTGTTTGATATTCATAATATTCATGAATAATGGCTTCATTTCTTGATTTTTTCAGAATAAGCGATCCTTCTTCATTCAAGGTCGAGCCTAGGGACACTGACAAAGTTTGGAAACGCTCCCGCTTCCAGTCTTTTATCGCCATCACTTTCGGCTACGCACTCTACTACGTGTGCCGGATGTCGATGGGCGTGATGAAGCAGCCTTTGATAGATGCAGGGCTTCTTAATGCAACTCAGCTCGGTATCATTGGAGCATGTCTCTACTGGACCTACGCTGTGGGCAAGTTCGTCAATGGTTTTCTGGCCGATGGCTCGAATGTCAAAAGGTTCATGGCCACTGGACTGGTTCTGTCATCCGCTGCAAACCTCATCATGGGAGTCCTTGGTGCCACGGCTGTGAATGCAGGTATTGGCAGTTCGGTGATATTCATTGTGTTTGCCATCATGTGGGGCATGAACGGTTGGGCGCAGTCCATGGGTGCTCCGCCTTCCATTGTCACCCTTTCAAGATGGTTCCCTCTGCGAATACGCGGCACTTATTATGGCTTTTTCAGTGCCTCGCACAACATCGGTGAGGGCCTCTCGTTCATATTCGTTGGCTCCATTGTCGCTGCTTTCGGTTGGAAATGGGGCTTCTTCGGAGCTGCCTGTGCCGGCCTTCTGGGAGTGCTTCTGATTCTGTTTTGGCTTCACGACACGCCTGAGAGCAAGGGACTTCCGTCCATTGAGGAGCTTTCGGGAGAGGAGACTAAGAAGACTGTAAATGAAGAATCCTCCGAGTCTGCCGAGGCTAGGGCCGCTGAGACCCGCAGAATCCAGAAAGCAGTCCTTCGCAACCCCGGAGTGTGGATTCTGGCCCTTTCCAGCGCCTTCATGTACATGAGCCGCTACGCCATCAACGAATGGGGCACAATCTTCCTTCAGGAGACTTATGAATATGACCTTAAAGCTGCTGCTGCGATCATCGGCATCAACCCGATCTTCGGAGTGCTTGGAACCGTGTTCTCAGGCTGGCTGTCCGACAAGGTTTTCAAAGGGGATAGGAAATACCCTGCATTCACCGCTGGAATCCTTGAGGCCATTTCTCTCTACCTCTTCCTGTTCGGAGACGGAAGCCATTTCACGCTCATCCTCTCGATGGTTCTTTTCGGTATCGCTATCGGTGTGCTGATCAGTTTCATCGGTGGACTGATGGCAATTGACCTTGTTCCTAGAAAGGCCTCCGGTGCCGCCCTCGGCATCGTGGGTGTTGCCTCCTACGCAGCCGCAGGCCTTCAGAACATAGTCTCCGGTCTCCTTTTGGACAACAACACCATCGATGTCGTGAACAAGCTTGGCGAGACCGTGACCAAGCACGATTTCACCTACGTCAGCTGGTTCTGGCTCGGTGCCGCAGTGATTTCCTTCCTCCTCCCGATGCTCAACTGGCACCGCAAGCAGCAGGAGATATAAAAGACTTCATTCGGAGCAACATAAGAGAGGAGTGGCCAAGATTTGGTCACTC
Source organism: uncultured Bacteroidales bacterium (assembly GCA_934678915.1). GTDB lineage: Bacteria > Bacteroidota > Bacteroidia > Bacteroidales > UBA932 > Cryptobacteroides. The sequence goes on along the minus strand of CAKUSF010000035.1, from coordinate 9,061 downwards.
CTCTTTTTTTGACTGTTTCGTACACTTCTCAAGATCGTAATAATTTGCGAATGATTGCAATGCCACTTGAATATCGCTAAGAGATTACTAACTTTGTCGTATATTGTCTTTTGGAATATAATATGCCTGTACAAAGTGAACAGATTCTGGAGGAAGGGTTGATCAAGACCTTGATTGAGAACAGTTATGAACGTGTCGTTCTCAATGATGAGAATGAATTGAAGGCCAACTTTAAAATCCAGCTTGAGAAACATAATATTGATGAACTCAAGCGTCACGGCCGCGCATCATTCACGGAGGTTGAGTTTGACAAGATTCTTCTTTATCTTGAGGGCGGTACCCGTTTTGAGAAGGCCAAGAAGCTTCGTGACCTGAAGGAATTTGAACTTGAGAACGGTGAACGAGTGTGGATTAATTTCTTCGACTCAAAGAATTGGTGCAAGAACGAGTTTCAGGTGGCCAACCAGATAACGGTGGATGCTAAGAGGAAGAACCGCTTTGACGTGACTATTCTCATAAACGGTCTTCCATTGGTGCAGATTGAACTGAAGAAAAGGGGCGTAGAACTGAAACAGGCATACAATCAGGTTCAGAGGCACCAGAAGACGGCGTTCAACGGACTTTTCGACTACATCCAACTTTTCGTCATCTCCAATGGAGTCAACACAAGATATTTTGCTAACAATCCCAACGGAGGCTACAAGTTCACGTTCAACTGGACAACTCCCAATAACGAGCCGATGAACAACCTTGAGCTTTTCGCTAATGATTTCCTTGCGAAATGTACTCTCGGAAAGATTATAGGCAAGTACATTGTCCTTCACGAGGGAGACAAGATGCTGATGGTGCTCCGCCCGTACCAGTATTATGCAGTAGAGGAGATTCTGAAGAAAGTACAGGAGTCCAATGACAACGGATATGTCTGGCATACCACGGGCGCTGGAAAGACACTGACCTCGTTCAAGGCCGCCCAACTGGTGTCGGAAGTCGATGGCATCGACAAAGTGCTGTTCGTGGTGGACAGACACGACCTCGACACGCAGACGCAGGCTGAATATGAAGCGTTCGAGCCTGGGGCGGTTGACAGTACCGACAACACCTACGAACTGATCAAAAGGCTGAGCGGGAATTCCAAGATCATTATCACCACAATTCAGAAGCTTAACTGTGCCGTTACGAAGGACTATTACAACAAACACCTTCAGGATGTACGAGACAAGAAGGTAGTGATGATATTCGATGAATGTCACCGCTCCCACTTCGGAGACTGCCACAAGAATATAGTCAGATTCTTTCACAATCTCCAGATGTTCGGATTTACCGGAACACCGATCTTTGCGGAAAATGCCAGACAGGAGCATACAACGGCGGAAGTGTTCGGGAAATGTCTGCATAGGTACCTGATCAAGGATGCCATAGCGGATGATAATGTGCTTGGCTTCCTTGTTGAATATTATAAAGGACAGGAAGATGTGGACTTGGCGTCTGAGACAAGGATGCGGGAGATTGCGCGGTTCATACTGAACAACTTCAATCATTCCACCTTTGACGGTGAGTTCAACGCGATGTTCGCTGTCCAGTCCGTCCCGATGCTCCTTGAATATTACAGGATATTCAAGGAACTGAAACCGTCGATCCGCATCAGCGCGATATTCACTTACGCGGCGAACGAGAGTCAGGATGACAACCTTACCGGAATGGGACAAGGCTTTGAGGATGAGAAAGTGACCGCCGACAAGCTGCAGGAGATAATGGATGACTACAACAGAATGTTCGGCACTGCATACGATGTCCCTCATTTCAGCCTCTATTATGATGACATCAACGAGCGTATGAAGAAGCGCAGACCGGATATGAAGCCTCTTGACCTGCTGATTGTCGTGGGTATGTTCCTGACCGGGTTTGACGCAAAGAAACTGAACACCTTGTATGTGGACAAGAATCTGGAGTGGCACGGTCTCCTTCAGGCGTTCAGCCGGACCAACCGCGTGCTTAACGAGAAGAAGCGGTTCGGCAAGATAATCTGTTTCCGCGATCTGAAATCCAAGGTGGACGCTGCGATCAAACTTTTCAGCAACAATGAGCCGAATGAATATATTGTCAGAAAGCCGTATCAGGAAGTTCGTAAGGATCTCAATCAGAAGATGATTGATTTTCTGAAGAAATACCCTGAGCCCGCTTTCATCGACTCTCTCAAAAGCGAGCGGGACAAAAAAGACTTCATTCTCGCTTTCAGGGACATCATCAAAGGAAAGACAGAGATACAGATTTACGAGGACTACACACCGGAAGACAAGTACTTCATAATGTCCGAGCAGGAATATATGGACTTCCGGAGCAAGTATCTTGACATCACGGTCGGAGTTGTGGACAGGAACGATGCTCTGGCCGGAACTCTGGAAGATCCTGAGCCGGAAATACCTTATGGTGATTCCAGGATTGAGGACATAGACTTCTGCCTTGAACTGCTGCACAGCGATGTCATCAATGTCGCGTATATCCTTGCCCTCATTGAGGATCTTAATCCGGAGAGCGATGATTACGAATCCAGACGTCAGTATATTCTTGACACGATGATAAGGGACGCCGCTATGCGCAACAAGACAAAGCTCATTGACGGCTTCATCAAGCAGAACATCGACAATGACAAGAGCGGCTTCATCAGAGCCAAGGCGGATGGGAATATGGACCTCGAAGGCCGTTTGAACGACTATGTTTCAAAGGAAAAGTCGAAGGCTATCGTCAGTCTGGCCGATGACGAGGGACTAGACAGGGAGGCGTTGCAGAATTTCTTCAATGAATATGACTACCTTCAGCGCGAGAAGCCTGAGATCATACAGAATGCCATAATGAGAAAAAAGGTCGGCCTTCTCGAACGCAGAAATATCTTCAAGCGGGTCATGGCCAGGCTTCGAAGCATCATTGACACTTTCAGTTGGGATTAAAAACACAAGCAAGATATGAGCGAAGAATTGCAGCAGAAACTGCGCACACAACTTTGGACGGTTGCGAACACGTTAAGAGGTAATATGTCCGCCGGTGATTTTATGTATTTCACCCTCGGCTTCATATTCTACAAGTATCTTTCGGAGAAAATCGAACTTCGGGCAAACGAGATACTTCAGTATGACAACATCGATTTCAGAACCGCTTGGGACAGCAGCGATGAGGAATTGAAGGAGGAACTGAAGGCACAGTGCATCCAGGATCTCGGCTACTTCGTAGAACCTGAATATCTGTTCTCCACCATCATATCTATGATTCATGGAAAAGAGAATATCCTTCCGGCCCTTGAGCGCTCCTTGAAAAAGATCGAGGACAGCACAATCGGGCAGGAAAGCGAGGATGACTTCGGTGGCCTGTTCTCCGACATTGACCTTGCTTCGCCGAAGCTTGGAAAGACGGCCGATGACAAGAATAGGCTCATCAGTGATGTCCTTGTCGCTCTCAATGGCATTGATTTCGGGCTTGAGGACGCACAGGACATAGACATATTGGGAGATGCGTATGAATATATGATCGGGCAGTTCGCTGCCGGTGCGGGCAAGAAAGCCGGAGAGTTCTATACCCCGCAGGAAGTCAGCCAGATTCTGTCGGAAATCGTCATCACCGGAAAGAACAGATTGAAAACCGTCTATGACCCGACGTGCGGTTCCGGCTCGCTGCTTCTCCGAACCGCCCGTGAGGGCAATGCCGATGAGATATTCGGACAGGAAAAGAACCCGACCACATTCAATCTTGCAAGAATGAATATGCTCCTTCACGGGGTAAAGTACAGAGACTTTGACATCCACAACGGTGACACGCTTGAAGATGATGAGTTCGGAGACAGGCAATTTGACGCGGTGGTGGCAAATCCTCCGTTCTCAGCCGAATGGTCCGCCACCGCGAAGTTCAATAGCGATGACCGTTTCAGCAAGGCTGGAGTCCTGGCTCCGAAATCCAAGGCCGACTACGCCTTCATCCTGCATATGATCTATCACCTCAACGATGGTGGCACAATGGCTTGTGTGGCTCCGCACGGCGTGCTTTTCAGAGGTGCATCCGAGGGCAAGATCCGTGAATATCTGATCGAGAAGAAGAACTACATCGATGCTATAATCGGTCTCCCTGCGAACATCTTCTACGGCACAAGCATCCCGACCTGCATCCTTGTGATGAAGAAATGCCGCAAAGAGGACGACAACATCCTGTTCATAGACGCCAGCAAGGAGTTTGAGAAGGTCAAGACCCAGAACAAGCTGCGCCCGGAGCACATCAAGAAGATTGTAGAGACCTACCGCGAGCGCAAGGAGACAGAGAAATACAGCCACTGCGCAACCCTTCAGGAGGTCCGCGACAATGACTATAACCTGAATATCCCCCGCTACGTCGATACCTTCGAGGAAGAGGAGCCGATAGACATCCACTCCGTCATGAGCGAGATCAAGGAACTCGAAGCCAAACGCGCCGAACTGGACAAGGAAATCAATGTCTATCTCAAGGAACTGGGGTTGGTGGAATAGAAAACAAATGAATATATTACATGGAATATATAGATTTCAAAAAATTGATTGATGCTCTGACTGCTAAGCCAAAAGAGACAGAATGGTTGGAGTTCAAACACAATTTTCATACTAAGGAAGAGATTGGTGAAAGAATATCAGCTTTGTCAAATAGTGCTTATTTATGCAATATGCCATTTGGCTATATTGTTTTTGGAGTTGATGATGAAAGTCATGATGTTGTTGGCACTGATTTGTACGGCAAGCGAAAAATGGTTGGTAATGAAGAACTTGAGTCTTGGTTGTCAACTCGTTTGAATCCGCGTGTTGACTTCGAGATAATAGATGATTTCGATTATGAGACCAAAGGGCATGTTTGTATCTTTAAGATATCTGCTACAACCAACCGTCCTGTTAGTTTCTTGCACGAAGCATACGTTAGAGTCGGAACCATAACACGCAAACTGAAAGATTTTCCTGCAAAGGAAGCTAAGATTTGGAAAGGATGTCAGAAACCATTGGAAAAGATTGTCTTGAAAAAAGGACTGTCAGGTCAAGATGTGCTTGTATATCTAAGTGCTGAAACCTATTTTGACATGATGCACTTGCCTCTTCCACAAGACACAAATGGAATATTAGACAGATTCTTGTCTGAAAATTTGATTGTGAAAGACGAAGTAGGCTATAGCATCACAGAACTTGGTGCTGTTCTATTTGCCAAACGTCTGTCTGACTTCGGTAGCCTAAAACGTAAAATGGTTAGAGTTATTGTCTATAAGGGCAAAAGCAAGATTGAAACCATTCGGGAACAAACTTTCGATAAAGGTTATGCCATAGGCTTTGAAGAAATGGTCGCATGGATAAACAGCCAACTTCCAGCTAATGAAGAAATAGGCTTGGCTTTAAGAAAGAATGCCAGAATGTATCCAGAAATAGCCATTCGAGAATTGACAGCAAATATGATTATCCATCAGGATTTTGCAGAACAAGGATTTCCGATGATTGAAATCTATTCTGACCGCATAGAGTTCTCAAATCCCGGGCAACCTCTTATCAGTGTCGAACGTTTTATTGACGAATATCAATCAAGGAACGATTCTCTTGCGGATATTATGCGTAGGATGGGTATTTGTGAGGAGAAAGGCAGTGGTATGGATAAGACTGTTTTCTATGTAGAGTTATACCAATTACCTCCAATTCGTTTCCAACTTCAAGAGAATCGAATAACTGCAACGGTATTCTCTTATCGCAAGTTCGCTGACTTGGATAAGTCTGAGAGAGTAATGGCCTGTTATCAACATGCTTGTCTCAAATATGTCTCCAATGAAAAAATGAATAATCAATCTCTTCGTACTCGCTTGGGTATTGAAGATAAAAACTATCCAATGGCATCCAGAATTATCAAAGATGCTTTAGGAGTCAAACTTATAAAGGAGGAGAATTTAGAGGTAGGTAGCAGACACAATTATATTCCATATTGGGCATAAGTTATGTAACTGGGATGTAACTGAAAGAAACAAATAGGTATCAAAGTTGGCTCAGAACCATATATTGGGGATACAGATTGTATAACCACCATGTAACTGACATGTAACTAATGTGTGATTGGCCTACTAAAATTAATGATTTATAATGACAACAAACAATAATAACGAACATAAGAAACTTAATGCCCCGTCTCTCAGATTCCCGGAGTTTGATGGGGAGTGGGAGGGTCATCTACTATCAGAGTATCTTGACTTTAAGAATGGACTTAATCCAGACTCAAAAAGATTCGGTAATGGCATAAAGTTTATTTCCGTAATGGATATTCTTAATAACCCAATTATCACATATGATAGTATTATAGCTTCTGTACAGGCTACTAAAACTGAAATTTCTACATTTTCTGTCGAATATGGTGATATACTTTTTCAACGAAGTTCAGAAACCTTAGAAGATGTCGGAAGGGCAAATGTGTATATAGATAATAAAGTGGCCATTTTCGGAGGTTTTGTTATTCGGGGAAAGAAAAAAGCAAATTACAATCCATTATTTTTTAGATATGTATTAGCAAGTCCTCATTCACGTAAGAAGATTATTCCAATGGGTGCAGGGGCTCAACATTTTAATATCGGACAAGATGGGTTAAGTAAAGTAACGATAAATTTCCCTGTGATTGAAGAACAAGATAAAATAGCTAACTTGTTACGCTTACTTGACGAACGTATTTCAACTCAAACCGGGCTCATTGATAGATTGCAGTCCTTAATGGTTGGAATAAGGCATTTGCTCATAAAGAGAGTTAATGGCAAAATAGTGTACTTGCGCGAAATTTCAAAAGTATATCAGCCTCAAACAATATCAACTGCCGATTTGACTGATACAGGATATCCGGTGTATGGTGCAAACGGAATAATCGGGCATTATACTTCATATAACCACAAAACTGAGCAAATCTGTATAGCATGCCGTGGAAATACTTGCGGAGTAGTAAATTACACGAAACCAACATCTTGGATAACAGGAAATGCTATGGTTATAAATGCTGATGACTATCAAAATATGGTTTACAAAAGATATTTATATCATTATCTATCAGCTTACAACTTCAAAAATATAATATCCGGATCCGGTCAACCCCAAATAGTACGTTCGCCATTAGAAAAACTAAAGATAGTATTGCCAACAATGTTTGAGCAAGAAAGGATAGCTAAAAGCCTTGATTGGTTACAAAATATGATAGATGTAAATATCAACGTGTTGAATCTTTACACCCATCAAAAACAATATCTGCTTCATCAGATGTTTATATGAACATATGACGAAGCAAGTACTGCTTCTGTAAGTTGAGATTCATCAATATATTCCGCTCTGTCAAGAGTCTGCTATCTATTGAGGATAACAGATTGGCATATCTAACCTGTTCAGAATTAGGTGGGCAAAAAATCTTGGCTTTGCCGTAGTCTTTGAAGTATATGTGAGGTATAGCCATTCCTGTTTTATATGGATCAAAGTTAAACACTTTCAGTAAATAGTAATGAATAACGCTGCAATTTTTGCGGCAAAATTCGCAAATAATTGTCGCATCACCAAGCAAGGACCATGTTGTGCGTTATAATAAGCCTATCTCGATTCAAGTATTTGAACAATTTCAGCAGGAGTTACTACGAATGGTCTGATAGGGAAATGCTTGATATTTCCAGTTATGAGATAAGAATCATCTTTTGATAATGCGATTTCATAAAAGACGACATCCTTCGGATCAGGAAAAACAACATCCATTGCAGGTGTTCTGTCAAGGCATAGACCATCTGTCACGATAGCTTTAAGAACTGTCTCAATCAAGGTTTTATCCAAATGAAATTTTTCTCTTGAAAGGACAGACCGATACTCTTGAAGAATCTCATCATTATACAGTGGGACAATCCTGTCCTGCACAATAGCCCGAAAGACTTTCGCTGGATTAGATTCTATTGATTTTGAAATCAATGCAGAAATAAGGACATTGGTATCCACTACAGCAAATAGCCTATCGCTCATTGCGCACCTCCTGAATCTCCGCATTGATTTCCTCTAGAGACATATTCTGAGCACCGGACTCTTTAGCTTGCGCCCTCATTTCGATAAATGCGTTCCAGGCATCTCGATTTATTTGTTCTTTTGTTGATGCTTTGATTTCAAAAGGGATTCTTCTTTCACGTACTACAGCTTTCATAAAGACTGTGATGGCCGCTGTGCTGGTAAACCCGAAATCATCGCATATCATATCGAAATTTTTCTTCAGATTTTCATCTACCCTCATAGATAATGTTGACTGTGCCATAATACAAACATTTTGTTTCCATACAAAGATAATACAGGGTGTTGACAAATGCAATACAATCCATTATTATTCGTCAATATAACAAACACACCAAGTCCGTAAAATTCCTAATGATCTCCAAGGTGCGCGATTTCATATAAACTATTCAATTCCGTTCATGGCCGCAAATTAAAACTAGCAGACATTTGCTGCATTGTGAAAGGTCAACAAATTAATGGAGATTCATTAACCGATTCCGGAAAATACTATGTGATGAATGGTGGGACTGCTCCATCTGGTTATTTCAATGAGTACAATAGTGAGGCTGATACAATATCAGTAAGCGAAGGTGGCAATTCTTGTGGTTATGTTCAATACAATAGTGTCCCCTTCTGGAGCAGCGGTCATTGCTACACACTAAAAGATTTGTCAAGCGATTTAGACAAGCATTATCTATATCATTATCTGAAGAACAAGGAGAATGATATTATGCAGTTACGTATCGGTACTGGTCTGCCGAATATTCAAAAGAAAGACTTGGAGCGTTTTGAAGTAATAGTGCCAGAAGTGTGCATTCAGATGAATATGTCGCACATACTGAATCTATTGGACGGTAAGATCTCAAACGAATATAACTTTCTTCACTGTTTACTCGTTGAGAAGAAATACTTGCAGAACCAGATGTTTATATGAACATCTGAGATAACAAATATTGCTTATTAGGGTGTTAAGTTAATTGAATATTTATGGTCATAGTTTCCGCTGGTTTCCGGGTTCTGAGAGGGTGTGAAGA
>CAKUSF010000034.1 GCA_934678915.1 uncultured Bacteroidales bacterium | reverse complement strand
GTTTTTTTTGTGTACCTTTGTGTAAATTTCTCGGAGGAGGAAAATGGACATAGACTTGTTTTCAGAGATGCTCAAGGACATGATCCTTGACAATGATGAAGTTACGCTTCCTGGCTTGGGGATGTTCGTCTCCGAGTTGATGCCTTCGACATTCTCGGACAAAGGCTACACAATCAATCCTCCGTACCGTAAATTGTCTTTCAGGCAGCGCTGGACAGAAAATGACACTCTGCTGGCTGAGTTTTACTCAAAGGTTAATGGCACTGATTTAGCGACTGCGACAAAGATCCTATCTGAGTTTATTGCCGGACTCAGAACCACCCTTCAAACAAAGAAGATTGTGGTGTTTCCAGGCTTGGGGCGTCTTCGAGCCACAAAGGAGAATGCATTTTTCTTTATTGCAGATGAGGATTTGGACATCTATCCTTATGGCGTAGGACTGGAGCCTGTGTCGCTTAAGACTCATGAAGAGACCTCGGAAGAGGTGGCTCAAAGTGTCGCTGCATTACATGAAATTATCTCTGAGCCTGCCGCTGAACCGGCTGTGGAGTCGATCACAAAGACGTTGAATCAGCATTCGGAAGAGGCCGAACCGGCTGTGGAGTCGATGCCAAAGGAAATCACTCAGCATTCAGAAGAGGCTGTCCCGGTTGAGGCAGAGGTTCCGAGAACGAAGAAAAAGAACGGTTGGAGGACAGTGGCGATAGTGTTGGCTTGTGTAGTCTGTCTTGCCGCTTTTGCGTTAGGAATATTCCTGCTCCTTGCTCACATCGCTCCTGATTTTATTGATTCGATCCTCTATACTCCTGAGGAATTGAAAATAATTAATTATTGATGGCTATGGAAAATGTTGACGTCATTGACAATCGTTTTAGTAAGGACATCACAATACCTTGCTATGACACGGATGCATCGTTTCATCTGAAACCGGCTGCTTTCATGGATCACGCTCAGGAAATGGCCTATTTGGCTGCACGAGCACTTCATTTCGGCTATGACGACCTCCAAAAGCATCACACAGCGTGGGTGCTTTCAAGAATGCGCATTGACTTCCCTAATCCGCCAAAGTGGAGAGATGAGACAACTCTCTACACCTGGCACAAGGGCCTAGACGGATTGTTTTTTTTACGTGACTTTGAACTCCGAAATTACGGTGACACTGACTTGTCAGACAAGTCAAAGGCATTGGTGCTCTGTACCTCCTCATGGATAGTAATGAATGTGGAGACTAGAAGGTTAGTACGAAGCGAGGAGGTCTTGAATATGGTTCCGGAAACGACTCAATGTCAAGACAGTGCCATCAAGACTCCTTGCGGAAAGATAGTGATTCCAAAGAATGCACCGGAAGAGGAAGTCGGTTGCCATAAGGCATCATATTCAGACATAGATGTCATTGGCCACACGAACAACGCCCGCTATGTCGTTTGGGCTATGGACAGCCTAGACTACAAAGAAATCGCTAATAATAGAGTCAAGAGTCTCTGCATCAACTTTATAAAAGAAACAAAACCAGAAGAGGAGGTAAGAATATTCAGAAGTTTTGTTGAGAACGATGATTCCAAGACATATTTCATAGAAGGAAGAATTGAAAATAAACCGTGCTTTTGCGCGCAGATAGATTTGTAATTTAATATGCGAGATTTATTTTTAGGGAATGGAATAGCCCATTCTATTTTGGTTTTCGCAGTAGTAATCGCGATTGGATTGTACCTTGGTAAATTCAAGATTAAAGGTATTTCCATCGGATCAACGTGGATTTTGTTCGTGGCTATCCTTTTGAGCCATTTTGGTCTCAGGGTCGATGCCACCGTACTCAGTTTCATGAAAGACTTTGGCCTGATCTTGTTCGTGTTTTCTATCGGTCTTCAGGTAGGTCCAGGATTCTTCCATTCGTTCAAGAAGGGAGGAGTACAACTTAACTTTTTGGCTGTTACGATGGTACTTCTTGCTGTCGCTGTAACGGTCGCTATACATTTCGTAACGGGAGAAGACTTGAGAACAATGGTTGGTGTGATGTCAGGTGCTGTCACCAACACTCCGGGGCTCGGTGCTGCCCAGCAGACGATGGCTGATTCGATGCGCGCTGAGAACTACCTTGCCTCAGACATCTCTTCTGCAACTTCCGGTCTTGCTTCTGCCTATGCTGTCGCCTACCCGTTGGGGGTACTCCTAGTTATAGGACTGATAATGTTCTTCAAGGCTATATTCAAAGTAGATCTTGGTAAAGAGAAGGATGCTCTTGACAATGAGGACAATAATGAAGATGTGGCAAGGCGCATGCATTGCGAGGTTGAGAATCCGGCCATATTCGGAATGACAATTAAAGATGCGACTAAAGACCTTGGCAATTCGATTGTGATTTCCAGAATCCTTAGAGATGGAGTGATGTCGGTTCCGGGGCCAGACACCGTTCTTAAGAAAGGAGATAAACTTCTGATAGTTACCACCCAGAAGAATGTGGATTCTCTTAGGATCACGTTTGGTGAGGAAGTACCGATGCATCTTCAGGATTGGGAGCAGATTGATGGCAAGATGGTCAACAGAAAAATCACCGTTACCAAAGCTAATCTTACAGGTGTGACTCTCAGAAGTCTCAATGTCAGAGCAAATTATGGTGTAAGCGTTACCCGCGTGATCAGAGCAGGCGTTGGACTTGTGGCAAGGCCGAATCTGATTCTGCAAATGGGAGATGTCCTTAGGGTAGTCGGACCGGAACTTGGAATCAATGAAGTGGCTAGTCTTGTCGGCAACCAAACTTCTTCGCTCAACCGTCCGAATCTGATACCTATTTTCTTTGGAATTGCCATAGGTGTGATATTCGGTTCTATTCCAATTGCACTGCCTGGCATTCCTCAGCCGATAAAGCTTGGACTGGCTGGAGGACCACTGATTATTGCGATCCTTCTTGGCTATTTCGGCCCTAAGTGGAAGATTACAACCTACACGACTCAAAGTGCGAACTTGATGGTCAGGGAAATGGGAATATCCTTCTTCATGGCAGCTGTTGGTTTGGGCGCTGGTCAGAATTTCGTGAGCTCAATCCTTTCCGGAGGATATTGGTGGATTCTTTACGGTGCATTGATAACCTTTATCCCAGTCTGTGCTATTGGCCTTATCGCACGGTACGCGTGCAAACTGAATTTCTACCAGATTTGCGGTTTGATTTCAGGAGGTACTACCGATCCTGCTGTTCTGGCTTTTACTCAAGGAGCCTATGGAACGGATTATCCTTCTGTTAATTACGCCACTGTCTATCCATTGACAATGTTTATGAGGGTTTTGGTAGCCCAACTTCTGATCCTTGTCGCAATTGCTTGATTATGTTTGATTTGATCTACATGTCTGACACGCCAGAGATCCTACCTCTGCCCTCAGCTGACAATCCAGGACCCCATCCCCGTCCAACAGGGGAAATGGTCCCTGTTGTTGAGGAGAATGGTTTGGTGATTGGTCAAGCAACCAGGAAATCCGTCCATGATGGATCTAAACTGATGCATCCTGTTGTCCATCTTCACATCATTAATCGCGAAGGATGCCTCTATGTCCAGAAACGCTCAATGAAGAAGGCGCTTCTTCCTGGCCGTTGGGACACTGCTGTGGGAGGCCATGTTGACTATGGGGAAAGTTTGGAAGAGGCCCTTTTTAGGGAATCTTTCGAGGAATTGGGCTTTCGTGAGTTCAATCCGATTTATCTGAAGTCTTACGTTTGGGAGTCTGCTCGTGAGAAAGAATTGGTCAATGTTTTCGCTGCCGTTGGCAATTTTGTCCTAAAACCAGACCTTGATGAGGTCTCGGATGGCCGATACTGGACGATGAGCGAGATAGAAACGAATTTAGGCAAAGGACTGTTTACTCCAAATTTTGAACAGGAGTTCAAATCGATCAAAGACACTTTACTGGCATTGCTCTGATGGATAATCAAATTGACAAATTCATTAAGGACCAGCTTTCGGTCTGGCCTATGGCTGCGGAGAATTACCGTAATCTCAAGAAAACCGAAATCAAACATCTGGAAGTGGGCGGACTTACTGTTACAGTCCAGTACAATCCTTGCCGAAGAATATCCTCTGAGGCAGCTTTGGACAAGGAATCCATTAGCAGAAGACCGTGCTTTCTCTGCCCTGAAAACCGTCCTAAAGAACAGACTAACATCGAGTTTGAAGGACGAAAGGGAAGGAAGTATCGTGTGACGCTTAATCCGTATCCGATTTTTCCTTCCCACCTTGTGATTTCAAGTTCTGATCACATTCCTCAGTCGATCTGGCATCGTTATCAAGACCTTCTTGATTTTATTCACGAGAATAATGACTTTGTCGGCTTTTATAACGGACCCGAAAGTGGGGCTTCAGCACCGGACCACATGCATTTTCAAGCATGTCCACAAGGCCTAATGCCACTACAAAACAGGGTCGATGAGCTTTTGGACTCAGTCGAGGCCCCATCTCTTGAATATTTGGCAAACGTCAAAGAAGCCAAGCTATTCCATCTTAATGAATATGCTCACGGGGTGTTCGTCCTCAGTGGAGCCACTGCCAAGTCTGTGGCCAAGTTGTTCTACAGGCTTTTGGATTGCGCACCCATTCCTGAGGGTTCAATTGAGCCAAGGCTAAATCTAGTGGCTTGGTGTCATGAAGGCGAGTATCGCTCTGTTGTCATATTCAGAGAAAAGCATCGCCCGCACAATTATTTTTCGTCTGCGGAAGACCATCTGGCGATGAGTCCTGGTTGCGCTGACATGGCTGGAGTCTATGTCGCTCCTGAGAAAGAGGATTTCGACAAATTGGATTCAGCATTGTTGTCGCAGGTTGTTGAAGAGGTTTCAGCCTCGGAAGATACTCAAAAAGAAATCATCTGGCGTTTGACAAGAACCCAACGTAAGCTTGAAGTGGGCATTATGTTTGGTCAGAAAATCGAGTTTGAGATTATTTCTGATGGAGCAGGACGTCAAGCGGTGGAGTATCACGATGGCAGGATTTCGTATAACGGAGCCCTTTATGATGAACTAGTGTTCGAGGCGCAGACTGAGGCAACGATGTTCGCTGAGCCATCATTCATTCTTTACGGAGTGACCATTGGAGTGGATTTCCATTGGGAACGCAAGGTGACACAGAAGTTCGCAGGAACCTTGAAATTCATCGTTGACGGTGACAAAGTTACAGCTGTGAACATTGTCGGAGTTGAGGATTATCTTTTGAGCGTAATCTCTTCGGAGATGAAGTCTTCTGCTGGTCTTGAGTTCCTTAAGGCTCATGCTGTGATTTCCAGATCATGGGTTATGGCTCAAGTTGATCATCGTAGAAACCAGTCCCTTCGACAGGCTCAGGGATCGGCTCCGGTCGCTGAACCTGCCATATCGGTCGCAGAGCCTGTCGAAGCGACCAACGAAGAGGAGTACATCAAATGGTTCGACCACGATGATCACACCCTATTCGATGTTTGCGCTGATGATCATTGCCAACGCTACCAAGGACTTACTATGGCTGTAGGCGACACCGTCCGCAAAGCCATAGACCAGACATGGGGACTCGTCCTTACATCCGAAGGCGAGATTTGCGATGCTCGTTTCTCTAAATGTTGCGGAGGCCGCATGGAACTTTTCAGTACGTGTTGGGAAGACAAAGACTATCCATACCTTCAAGCACTTCCGGACACCCCAGATTGCCAAGAAGGCGGAGATGTGTTCTGTGACACGAATGATGAAAAGATTTTGTCACAAGTGCTTAATGACTACGATCTGGAAACGAAAGATTTCTACCGATGGAGGACTGAATATTCAAGGACAGAAGTGTCCGACCTGATTCGCAGACGTTCTGGAATTGATTTCGGTACCGTTCGAGACCTAGTTCCGATTGAAAGAGGCCCTTCTGGGAGACTTAAGAAATTAAGGGTTATAGGAGACAAAAAATCTATGGTTATCGGAAAGGAACTGATCATTCGCAGATGGCTCTCAGATTCCCATCTGAAGAGTTCTGCATTTGACGTGAAGTGGGTGGGGGATCAATTAATTCTTGACGGTGCCGGTTGGGGGCATGGTGTTGGCCTGTGCCAAATCGGAGCGGCTGTGATGGCCAGCAGAGGCTATTCCTTTGATCAGATTCTGTTCCACTACTATCCGGGTAGCAAATTGGAGAGAAGATAAACAACAATCACATAATGAATAACATTAACTTTACTAAGCGTAACCCTTGGATGTGGATTCCTACCCTCTATTTTGTGGAGGGTATCCCATATTTCCTAGTCAACAATGTGTCTGTCCTGATGTTCGCCAAGATGGGTGTTCCTAACGGGCAGATGGCTCTGTTCACTTCTTTACTTTATCTCCCATGGACTCTAAAGTTCCTTTGGAGCCCGTTTGTGGACATCATTAAGACAAAGAGATGGTGGATCATCACGATGCAGATCATCATGTCCATAGCCTTTGTCGTTCAAGCTCTTACAATGCCTCATCCTTCATCGGAGGCAATTGCTGCCGGAACGACTCCGATGAGCTTGTTCACGTTTACCCTTATCCTTTTTGTCTTTGCAGCATTCGCATCGGCAACGCACGACATCGCTGCTGACGGATTCTACATGCTGGCCCAAAGCCAGAGCAGTCAGGCAGCGTTCGTTGGAGTAAGAAGTACATTCTACAGGCTTGCCAACGTGTTCGGTAACGGTGTGATCGTTGCGGTCGCAGGTCTGCTTGAGACAAAGACAGGAAATGTTCCTCTAGCTTGGCAGTTGACAGTCGGTGGCTCCGGAATCCTTCTCACGGCCCTGACTCTTTACCACACTTTTGCCATTCCTAAGCCGGAGTCCGATGTGCCTAATATTCAAGAAGATTCGAGTAATAAGGTGTCAGAAATATTCGAAGGCTTCGGACGCACTGTCACCACCTACTTCAAGAAACCGGGCGTTTGGCTCGCTATCATATTCATGCTATGCTATCGCCTTCCGGAAGCCTTTCTCATCAAGATGTGCACTCCGTTCCTTGTCGCAGCCAGAGATGCCGGTGGGCTTGGAATGCAGACAGCACAGGTCGGTATTGCCTACGGAACTCTAGGAGTGATATTCCTTCTGCTCGGTGGCATCCTCGGTGGTCTTCTCGCTTCTAAATTGGGCTTGAAAAAGTCCATTTGGATCATGGCCGCCTTCATGACTCTCCCTTGTCTGTCGTTCGTCTATCTTGCAGTCGTACAACCTACCAGCTTTGCGACCATCTGCACGTGTATCGCTATTGAGCAGTTCGGCTACGGTTTTGGATTCACAGCCTACATGCTCTACATGATGTATTTCTCGGAAGGAGAGTTCAAGACTTCCCACTATGCGTTCTGTACTTGCTTTATGGCACTGAGCATGATGATTCCAGGCATGTTCGCAGGCTTCCTTCAAGAATCGCTTGGCTACAAAGGCTTCTTCTGGATGGTCATTGTCTGTTGCATCGCCACGGTGGCTGTGACATTCTTCGCAGACCGCAAGATTGACCCAGAATATGGAAAGAAATAATCAACGAAATGAAAATTAATGAATATATGAGCTCATTTAAAAGAATATTCACTGCCCTGCTTTCAGCAGTAGTAGTTTCATCATTCATGGTTAACGCTGCCCAAAAGCAGGTTGTACGTACTGGGATTGAAGTCCTTGAAGGACGTGGTTTCGAGGGCCTTGTGGGAAAGAATGTAGGCTTGGTTACAAACCCAAGTGGTGTCGATCGCAATCTTCGTTCCACCATAGACATCCTCAATGATGCTCCGGGAGTAAATCTAAAGGCTTTGTTCGCTCCTGAGCATGGAGTCAGGGGGGATGCCTACGCTGGTTCTCATGTCGAGGATTTTAGGGATGCAAAGACCGGAATCCCAGTCTATTCCGTTTATGGAGCCAATCGTAAGCCAAGCAAAAAGATGCTTGATGGACTGGATGTCGTTGTCTATGACATCCAGGACATAGGCAGTCGCTCGTACACATTCATCAGTACTCTTGGCCTTGTGATGCGTGCTTGTGCTGAGAACAACATAGAGGTGATGGTCCTTGACAGGCCTAATCCATTGGGTGGTAACAAAGTAGAAGGCTGTCTAGTAGAGCCTGGATTTCATTCTTTTGTGAGTGAGTTCCGCATCCCTTACATCTACGGCCTTACGGTAGGTGAGCTAGCGATCATGATCAACGAGGAGGGTCTGAACTGCGGAGAGAAAGGCAACGAGACACCGCTTAAATGCAAACTTTCCGTCATTCCGATGGAAGGATGGCACAGGAATATGCTCTATCAGGACACGAATCTGCCATGGGTGCTTCCGTCTCCGAATATTCCTTACCCTCAATCTGCTGTGAATTACCCGTCTTCCGGGATAGCTGGAGAGTTCCAAGGGTATCTTAACATAGGCATCGGCTACACCCTTCCGTTCGAGGTCTTTGCCGCTGAATGGATTGATGCGGACGCATTGAAGGCTCGGCTGGATAGCTACAACCTTCCTGGTGTGGCTTTCAGGACTATCCATTTTAAGCCGTTCTCCGGGAGTCTTCAGGGGAAACTCATTCATGGTGTTCAGTTCCACTACACTGACTATGAGGCGGCCTTCTGCACATTAACTCAGTTCTATGTGATGCAGGCTGTGAATGAGCTCTATCCGGACAAGAATCCGTTTGCCCTTTCAAAGGGCCGTAACAACATGTTCGATAAGGTTTGTGGTACAGATTATGTAAGAACGGCTTTCGGAAAACGTCTGAAAGTTCAAGACATCGTTGACTATTGGTCTAAGGATGTGGATGCCTTCAAGAAACTTTCCAGAAAGTATTGGCTTTATAATTAACCACTTAACATCGAATCATCATGAAGAACATTCTGAACTTTGCGCTTGCATCGGCTCTTTCGTTAGCGATGCTTGCCATCCCTGTAGATTCATATTCTCAAGAAAGGCGGTCTTCCTCTTCAAGAAGTGGCAGCACGGCTTCTTCTCAGAGTTCCCGCTCATCTTCCAGAAGTTCTTCTTCTACAAGGAGTGCTTCATCTACCAGAACTTCTACCCGCAGCTCTCAGGACAACAACCGCAGAAGCAGTGCCGAAGCTAGGTCTTCATCATCCTCCAGAGAGTCTTCTAATGTAAGAAGTTCGTCCTCTAGCAGACGAGAATCAACAACTTCAAGCCGTTCTTCCGAAGGAAGAGTAGCTAGGCAGATTGGTTCTTCTTCCACGAGAAGCAATTCCTCCCGATCTGCTTCATCTGATTCCCGAAGAGAGAGCTCTCAAAGAGTTGGCAATGCCACAAGAGGAGGCTTGACAACTTATGACGGCAGACGTGATGTGATGCGCGAAAGTCGTAGTGATTTTATGAGAATTGGCGAGGACAGGAATGTCCACAGAATCCCGCCACGTGATCGTGATTTCATGCCTTATGATCGCCCTGGGCATTTTTGGGCGCATGACCATCACTACTACGGCTATAGAGTCCATCGTCTTCCTCCGCGCTATAGAAGGGTAACATATTGGGGTGTAGAGTACTGTATTTACGATGGAATCTACTACAGACCTTATGGCGACATATTCGTAGTCTGCCGTCCTCCTTTCGGAGTATGCATTGACCGTGCAATTTCAGACTTGGCTTTCGCTTCGGTTCGCTTTGCCTACTACAACAACACCTACAGGATGTACCGGGCTATTGATGCCAACAACCGTATCATTGAAGAGCAGAATCGTATCATTGCTCAAAACAACGCCACCATCGCTGCACAGAATAATGCATTTGCCCTTAACTCCACAAGAGCCAACAATGCTTATTCTCTTGCCGACAGACTTGGCCTTGTACAGAGTTACGCCTACGCCAACCAACCGTACTACTATCAAGACGGAGTCTTCTACATTGTTAACTCCAACGGTCAGTACGAAGTCATAGTCCCTCCATCAGGCGCTCTGGTTGAGGATCTTCCTGATGATTACGACACAATCACCATGGACGGGCTGGATTTCTACAAAGTAGATGACACGGTTTATAGGTTGACCCTTGTTGAAGGAAAACCTTATCTGGAAGTGCTCGGCCAGATGTACGGAAAACTGGCCAATCAGTACAACTATTATTCGAACAGGACTGCCACCTACAACAGTCTTTACTAACAAGTTACTCGTAATGGACAAACTCAAGCAACTATTTGAAAAATACACAGGTCAGAAAGTGAGCGATGCGGAGGAACTAAACTCCTCAGGAAGCAATAGGAGATATTTCCGTCTTAAGGGCGGGAATATCTCTATTATTGGTGTCATTGGAACGAACCGCGATGAGAACAACGCCTTCGTCAGTCTTAGCGCACACTTCCTCAGTAAAGGGATAAAAGTGCCTAAGGTGCTGGCTGTCAGCGAAGACAGAATGCGCTACATTCAGGAGGACCTTGGTGATGACCAGCTCTATAATGTTGTCACTCAAGGACGTGAGAGTGGAGAATATAGCTCTTACGAGTGTCGTCTTTTGTGCCGAGCCATGGAGATGCTTCCGAAACTCCAGTTCAAGGGAGCTGAGGGACTGGACTGGTCAGTCTGCTTCCCGGAACCAGAGTTCAACGAGCGGATGATCCTTTTTGACCTGAACTATTTCAAGTATTGCTTCCTGAAGGCTACTGGACTGGAATTTAATGAAGTCCGACTTCAGGACGATTTCGAGAGACTGAAGATGGACCTTATGCAGGACATGGGCGACACCTTCATGTACCGGGATTTTCAGGCGCGTAACGTTATGATGAAGGACGGGGAACCGTACTTTATTGATTTTCAGGGTGGACGTAGGGGACCGATTTACTACGATGTGGCTTCATTCATTTGGCAGGCTAAATCCCGTTACCCTGAGAACCTGCGTAAGGAGATGATACAGACTTATCTAAGAGCTTTGAAAGGCTTCACGGAGGTCAACGAGGAACATTTCAATGAACGGCTCCGCTTGTTCGTCCTCTTTAGGACACTTCAGGTTCTGGGAGCCTATGGTTTCAGGGGCTATTTCGAAAAGAAACCTCATTTCCTTGCCAGTGTTCCTTATGCTTTGAGCAATCTTCGTCGTCTTCTTCAGAAACCTTTCGAGGATTATCCTTACTTGAACGAGATTCTAACTAAGCTTACAACGATGTCTCAGTTCAACAACATTGCGGAGGACAAACGTCTTGAAGTGAAGGTGTTCAGTTTCGCCTATAAGAAAGGAATCCCAGTTGACACGACCGGCAACGGTGGAGGCTATGTGTTCGACTGCCGGGCAATCAATAATCCTGGAAAGTACGAGCATTACCGTCAGTTCACCGGCTTGGACAAAGAAGTCATTACTTTTCTTGAGGACGACGGAGGGGTGACAAAATTCTTGAATAATGTCTATGAACTGGTTGATAATCATGTCAAGTGCTTTATCGAACGGAAGTTCACTCATCTTCAAGTCTGCTTCGGATGTACAGGTGGTCAGCATCGTTCCGTCTATTGTGCTGAACATTTGGCGCAGCATTTGGCAGACCGATTTGACATAAAGATTACTATTTCCCATAGGGAACTAGACATTGAGAAGATTCTGTAGATGAAAGCGATGATTTTCGCAGCGGGCCTTGGTACAAGACTTAAGCCGATCACTGACACACTACCGAAAGCCTTGGTCCCTGTCAATGGAAAACCACTTCTTTATCATGTGGTTACAAAGCTCAAGAATGCTGGCATTTCTGAGATCGTGATAAATGTCCATCATTTCCCCGATTCCATCATAGGCTATGTCCACGAGCAGGATGATTTTGGAATCAATGTCAGTTTTTCAGATGAGAGGGATTTCCTTAGGGAGACAGGTGGTGGGATAGAATATGCCCGTCCTTTGCTAGAAGGAGAACCTTTCATTGTCCATAACGTTGACATTCTTTCGGATTTGGATTTGAAATGGTTTGTCTCCCAAGCGCACACTGATGCATTGTCCAACATCCTTGTGAGCGACCGCAAGACCCAGAGATATTTTCTGTTTGATGATGAAATGAGGCTTGTCGGTTGGACGAATCTCGCGACTGGAGAAATCAAAAGCCCCTACGGTGACATAGAGCCTGACAGATTCCGTAAATATGCCTTTGCCGGCATCCACTGTGTCTCTGACAGGATATTCAAAGTTTTTGACGAGGATGGTTGGGATGGTCGTTTCTCTATAACTGACTTCTACATTAAAGAATGCAGAAAACATCCGATTTATGGAATTGTGCCAGACGATTTGCATATTCTGGATGTCGGCAAGATTGACAGCCTGTCGGAGGCTGAGGAATTTTGTAAAAACACACTTAAAAACAACTGATATTATGGCAAAAGGTAAGTTTTGGTCCGAGTTCAAGGACTTTGCGATGAAAGGTAATGTGATCGACCTAGCAGTCGGTGTAGTAGTGGGAGGTGCTTTCGGTAAGATAGTCACTTCATTAGTGAATGACATCATCATGCCTTGCGTTGGTGTCCTTATTGGAGGATTCGATTTCACCAACCTTAAGATTGTACTTCATAAGGCTGTGATGGATGGTGCTGAGGTGGTAAAGCCTGCCGTCACCTTGAACTACGGCAATTTCATTCAGGAAACTGTGAACTTCCTAATAATCGCTTTCTGCATATTCTTAGTCATTAAGGGACTAGCTAAGTTGCACAGAAAGAAGGAAACAGCTCCTGAAGCTCCTGCCGCACCTGCTCCTAAACCTGAGGATGTGGTTCTTCTTGAGGAGATTCGAGATCTTCTGAAGGAGAAGAAGTAACGATTTCTTTGTATCTTTTCGGAGAGTAGCCAACGGCTTCTTTGAAATATTTCCCGAAAAAGGACTGGTTCGCGAAATGCAAGGCCTCGCTCACTTCTTGAACGGTGTAATTGCCGCTCTTGAGCATTGTCTTGGCATCCTTGATGACAAAATCGCGGATCCAGTCCTTTGCGTGTTTGCCGGATTCTTTGTAAATCATCTGGGCGAAGTATTTCGGTGAGATGTACAATTGCCTGGCGTAAAATTGGACGCTTCTTTCGAAAGTGTAGTTTTGGCTGACTTCAATAAGAAAACGTCTCAGCAGTTCGTTGCTCCTCCATTTTGTCACAGGATGGATTATTTCCTTGTTCTTGTTGGCTATTCTTGCCGAAAGGTAACTGGCAAGCATGATTGAAGCTCCTTCCAGGGCTTCTTTCTTGAACATGTCACTCTCATAGAGGATAATGTTTTTTACTGTTCCGAAAAAGGACACCATTCTCTTGCTTTCTTCTGAAGTAAGCGTCAGAATGCTCGGCTCGTATAGTGAGTTTCTCAGGAACCTTGTACTGCTGTAGGTGAATTTCATAAGGCTGCTGTCCGGCATGATCGAGACGGAAATAGCCTTGAAATCATTGCTTATGGCGATTTTCTCTGCAATGTTACCGAGACTGACCATGAATATGTCGTTTTCTTTTATGACATATTCATGGCCGGATACTCTTGTTCGCGCCTCTCCTCCCAAGCAAAGGAATATTGCGGTAAATCGCATCTTTGCCGGTAGAGATGGAAAACTCTTGATTTTTCTCGGCCATTCCTCATCTATGGTGTCATTTAGGAATAGTTGTCCGTCATATTCAGTCAGCCCAGGAAAATCCCTGAGTAGTTTGATGTCGAAATTGTTGATTTTCTTGAATTTATCCATCGTAAGAACGTTTGTCTAACACCCACACATGAGCTGCCGTTAGGGACAGAATATTCAGGACTTTGCTTTTCTGAATATCTTGAAACCAAGGATGGCTACGGTGATGCTCATCAGTGGGCTGATGATGTTGAAAAAGCAATATGGAAGGTATGTAAGGGTCGGAACACTCAGGATCGTGGCTTGAGTCATTCCGCAACTGCTCCAAGGGAATAGGGGAGAGGTGACTGTCGCGGAATCCTCAACTGCACGGCTGAGCAGCCTGTCCTCATAGCCTTCTTTGTCGTAGATGTCCTTGAACAGGCTCGATGTCAGGATGATGGCAAGGTATTGGTCGGACACGATACCGTTCAGGGCCGTACCTGTCACTACTGTTGAAGTCACAAGGCTGACCCTGCGTTTTGCCATCGGGAGAATTATTGAGGCTAGGTGGTGAAGCATTCCACTAGCCTTCATGGCAGCTCCGAAGCACATCGCGCAGATTATCAGATAGACAGTGTTCAACATTCCGATCATACCCTTGGAGGCGACAAGCTGGTTGACTTCCGGATTGCCTGTCTCGACTGAGACGGAGTTGTAGATTGTCTCGATTGTGCCCGTGAACAGAATCTTGGCCTGTGATCCTGTTCCTGATATTCCTGCACCGATTTCTCTAATGATGTCCGGTTGGAAGATCAAGGCTGCAACTGCTGCAAGCAGGGTAGAGAGACCTAGGACGATCAGTGCAGGCAACCGTCTCGCAATCATTATAGCCGTCAGTGCGGGGACAATCATAAGCCAAGGTGTAATGTTGAACTTAGCTTTGAGAACGTTGGTATATTCATTGACTAAGTTCGCATCGTTTCCCGTGTGAGAGAGCCCAAGGATTAGGAATATGACCAAAGTGATCACGATGGACGGAACAGTTGTGTACATCAGATAACGGATGTGTTTGAACATCGGGACTTTGCTCATTGAAGATGCCAATACCGTGGTGTCTGACAGAGGCGAGATTTTGTCCCCGAAATATGCTCCGGAGATGATTGCTCCTGCGATCACTCCATCACTGAATCCTTCAGCCTTACCGATTCCCAAAAGTGCTACACCGATTGTCGCTATTGTGGTCCATGAACTGCCTATCATGACCGAAACAAGGGCGCAGATTACGCATGCGGTAAGAAGGAACACTTTGGGACTTATGATTTTGACTCCGTAGTAGATGAATGTCGGGACTATTCCACTCATTGTCCATGTGCCTGAAATTGCCCCTATAAGGAACAATATTACTATGGCTGTCGTCACGTCACCGATGTTGTTCTTGATTTCTTCCTCAAAGACTTCCCATGGAACTTTGAACAGCCACATCGCTAACCAAATTGCGATTCCAGCAGAAAATAACAACGCAACTTGACTAGCTCCGAGAATGGCATCACTCCCGAAAATGCTGATGTTCAATGCTAAGAACACTACCAAGACAAGAATAGGAATTAGGGAAATCCCCATCCGGTACATTGTGATTTTCTTCATTATAATAAGTCCGTTTTCAAAATCGAGTGCAATTTAATCTTTTTTTTCGCATTTTTGCGCAAGAATTAACAAGGTACGGATTTAGTTGACTGGAAAAAACAAATTAAAGATATGAAACAGATGAAAAATTTCAAGATTGTTTTGGCACTTGCGGCCTTGGTTGCCGCTTCGCTGTCTTCTTGCTCCAAACTAGATGACGGGAATGAATGGCTTGGTTCTCCGAACGCTCTCGTAACTGTAAAGACAAATGGAGCGGACACCTATTTCCAACTGGATGAGAAAACCACCCTTGAACCTAAGGGATGGAGCAATCCTTTCAAACGTGAGGTTAGGGCGTTGCTCCGCTATGAAGAGGACAAGGAGGCTAGCCGCCTGTATTCCAAGACGGTAAAGGTCGTTTGGATTGACTCGTTGCGTACGAAACCAGCTGTCCCTTATGATGAGGACTTTAAAAACGCTAAGGATGACGGAGGGCTGTACATCTACGATGATTGGGTGACATGCTGTGAGGATGGTTATCTTACCCTTCACTTCGCATCGTGGTTCGGTCAGAGCTATTCCATGGAAAAGAAAGTCCACTATCTCCATCTTGCTATTGATCCGGAGACTTTGGATCTTTACCTTAGACATGACAGGAACGGAGACAATGAATATGGCGCTCCGGCTGATGGCTTCATCGCCTTCAAGATTGATGATCTTCTTCCTAATGTCAAAGATGGTGAGACTTTGACATTGCACTGGAAAGATTACGATGGAGACAGGTCTGCCAAGGTGAAGTATTCTTCGCGCTTTTCTTTACCATTGGAATCGCAAGTTCTTGACTGATAATCGAATTTCCTTGTCTGTTCGGGATGGGGACGCTGACTGGGGACATAGAAAAGACTCTTGTCGAACAGGCAAGGAATGGTGACCGTACCGCGATGAAGCAGATTTACGACTGCTACTCTAGGTATCTTGCGGCCACTTGTTCCCGTTACATTCCGAATGAAGGTGACTTGCGTGATGTCCTTCAGGACAGTTTTGTCAAGATATTCTCGTCTTTAGGCAAATTTGACTACCGTGGTGAAGGCTCTCTTAAAGCGTGGATGAGGCAGATAACCGTCAATGAAGCATTGAAGCTGATTCGTCGGCGGAAGCGATCTGACACTGTTGAATACAAATGGGATCTTCCAGACAAGGAGGAGGAAGAAGAACCAGATGTGGGTAAAGTTCCTCCTGAAGCTGTCCAGAGAATGATTCAAGCTTTACCCGAAGGCTATAGGACGGTGTTGAACCTGTATGTCTTTGAGCAGAAGAGCCACAAGGAGATAGCAGAATTGATGGGAATCTCTGAGAGTACTTCGGCTTCTCAACTTCATAGGGCACGTGCCATTTTATCAAGACAGATACGAGATTACATGAAAAGAATGGAGGCAACATTATGAGTGATAATGATTGGCTAAAAGACTTGAAACGAAAAATGAATGACTACGAAGAACCCGCACCGAAAGGACTGTGGGAGGATGTTGAGTCATCTCTTTTTCCTAAGACGAAACGAGCTCCGGTCATTGCCCCGATTTTTTGGCGCTCAATGGCGGCAGCTGCAGTCGTGGCTTTCGGTGTCTTTGCTGGCCTTCGTTTTTTTGATTCTGGAACTGACAGTACGCTGGACAACTCACAGAGAATCTTGGCCTTAGATCAGCCTTCTTCAGTCATTTCAAACGAAGGCCAAGATTCTTCTGTAGAGGTGTTAATGCCCGAAACGGGTGTAATAACGCCCACAGTTGGAAGCAAACTCATGGGCAAACGTTCATCTAGTCTTCTTGTTGCACAGGCGGACATTCAGGCAATTGCAGATGAACCATCTCGACCGGACCCTGTCCTTGAAGAGGATAATGAAGAGGTCTATCCTGAGGTTCCTGACACTAAAGGCGCTCGGAAAATAGTCTCTAATCATTCCAATCATTCTAATCATGAAAGCGAAGATTGGTCAAACTACATTTCCGCTTCGGATGAGTCCCGTGAGAACGTTGAAAGAAAGGCCGTTTTGGAAATGTCTTTTTCGGGAACACCTACTGACAGCCATCAGGAAAGTGCCTATGATCTCCAAATGTTTTACAGAGGATCCTCTCCGGCTTCGGCTCCTAGTTTGACTGGTGGAGTAGGTGACGACATCGGGGATAACGCAATGATTCAAACTAGAGGAACAGCACCGGATAAATCCTTAAACTCAACTACTGTCGTTTCTAAATCAGACCATAAGCGTCCTGTCAGACTTGCATTGACAGTCAACTATCCACTAAGCCGTAGATTCGGGATAGAGACTGGTATTGCATTTACGACTCTTCGCAGTACCTTTACTAACGAAGCTGGCAAAACTGTCTCGCAGACTGACCAGACGTTGAGGTACATTGGAGTTCCACTTAACGCATCGGCATTTCTTCTTGACGCTAAAAGGGTTTCTCTCTATTTGAGTGCTGGTGGGATGGTTGAAAAGTGTGTCTCCGGCACTCACGAGACATCGGACATGCTTTCCGGTGTTATGCAAGGTGAAGTGGTGAGAACTAAGGTGAATGACAAGGGTTTGCTGTGGTCCTTGAATGCTTCTGCCGGCATTCAAGCCAACATCTCCAAAAATTTTGGTATCTATGTGGAGCCCGGCCTAAGTTATCATTTCGATGATGGATCGGACCTTCAGACAATTTACAAGGAGCGCCCGTTGGACTTCATGATGACCTTCGGAGCTAGAATCTCATTTAAATGATGCGTTAGCCATAGTCTGACATATTCAAGGCGACATGACTCTTACCTATAATTTTCAACGGTGGCATCTGCCATCGTTTTTTTGTGAATATATTAGAGTATTTATCAAAATTTTTGATGTAAAATTGAAAAGATATTCATATATTCTCATCTTTGACACTTCCCAATTTAAAAATAGTGCCCCAAGACCACCGTGGCAGCGATTTTGGGGCTTTGG
>CAKUSF010000033.1 GCA_934678915.1 uncultured Bacteroidales bacterium | reverse complement strand
ATAAGAGCCACAAACGGTGAAGCGAAAAACAAACCGCGCTTACCTATATCGGACACGTAATCGCGGAGACGCTTACATTTTTTGACATTCCAATTATTTTTGCCGTGGCA
Organism: uncultured Bacteroidales bacterium; assembly: GCA_934678915.1. Classification (GTDB taxonomy): domain Bacteria; phylum Bacteroidota; class Bacteroidia; order Bacteroidales; family UBA932; genus Cryptobacteroides. Next base: position 18,154 of record CAKUSF010000033.1, on the reverse strand, counting down.
CACAACTAGTTGAAAATTAACAAGATAAAGTAATGTCCTAGCGCTGATTTATGCGCTAGGACATTACTTTTAATGATTGAATATCAAGTCGTTATCCGCCACGGGCCCTTCAAGGCCCACTCCACAGCTCTTTCGTTGGTTCAGTCGCTTCGACAGGCTCAGCGACCGTGGAACCCTCTGAGCGACTACTTGTTCAGCGCGTCAGCGGATTTGATGTACTTGGCGAGGTCCGCGTCTGAGACGTGGTAGTTCTGCATCTCTCCGGAAAGGTACTGGTCGTAGGCACTCATGTCCACGAAACCGTGTCCGGAAAGGTTGAACAGGATTGTCTTCTCTTCACCGGTCTCCTTGCACTTGAGCGCCTCATTGATGGTCGCGGCAATTGCATGGCATGATTCCGGTGCTGGGATGATTCCCTCAGTCTGGGCGAAAAGAACTCCGGCTTTGAACGCATCGGTCTGTTCGATGTCCACAGCCTCCATGTAGCCGTCCTTCATCAGTTGCGACATAATCACTCCTGCTCCGTGGTAGCGCAATCCACCAGCATGGATGGTCGCTGGCTTGAAATTATGGCCGAGAGTGTACATCGGCAGAAGCGGAGTCATGCCGGCCTCGTCACCGAAGTCATATTCAAATTTACCCCTTGTGAGCTTAGGACATGAATATGGTTCTGCCGCAATGAAGCGAGTCTTTTTCCCTTCTTGAATATTATGCCTCATGAAAGGGTAGGCGATTCCACTGAAGTTCGAGCCTCCACCGAAGCATGCTACTACGATGTCAGGATATTCTCCGGCCATCTCCATCTGCTTCTCGGCCTCCAGACCGATAACTGTTTGATGCAGACAAACATGGTTTAGGACTGAGCCGAGTGTGTACTTGCAATTAGGAGTGGTGACTGCAAGCTCGATAGCTTCAGAAATTGCGCATCCAAGTGAGCCCTGATCGTTAGGGTTAGCGGTGATGATGTCCTTTCCCGCTCTGGTTGACATGGACGGTGAAGGCGTGATTGCAGCACCGAAAGTCTGCATGATCGACCTTCTGTAAGGTTTCTGACGGTAGCTAACCTTGACCATATAGACAGCGCAGTCAATGCCGAACTTCTTCGCGGCATAGGAGAGAGCTCCTCCCCACTGACCGGCTCCAGTCTCGGTGGTGATGTTGGTGATTCCCTGTTCTTTGGCGTAGTAGGCCTGAGCCAAAGCCGAGTTCAATTTGTGCGATCCTGCCGGGGACACGCTCTCGTTCTTGAAATAGATGTGAGCTGGTGTTCCGAGAGCTTCTTCAAGATCATAAGCTCTCACAAGTGGAGTGCATCTGTAACCCGCATACTGCTCGCGAACTGGTTCCGGAATCGGAATCCATTCATCAGTAGTGTTGAGTTCCTGATCTGCGCAGGCCTTGCAGAAGATAGGATAGAGATCTTCCGATTTCAAGGCCTCGTGTGTGGCCGGATTAAGGATTGGCAACGGTTTGTTCGGCATAACAGCCTGCATGTTGAACCATGCTGTCGGGATGTCGCTCTCTGGGAGCAAGAACTTTTTCTGTCTCATTTTGTTGTTCGTTTTTATGTAAAACAAAAAGGGCAACCGTAATCGGTCGCCCTTGAATTTTCTTTATAATCCTTGACTAGATCAATGCGTTTGCTTGAAGGAATGCGTTTACACCAACAACTGCAAAGCCAAGGAAGATCAGCGTGGCGACCACGATGCCGATCACTTTCAGTCTCTTGAACCAAGTCTGGTTGTTCCAACCAACTGTCTGGAACATGCTCCAGAAACCGTGGCAAAGGTGGAACCAGATAGCCACAAACCAGGCAAGGTAAAGTACCAATACCCACCATCGTCCGAAAGTGAGGTTGAGAAGATCGTATGGATTGCCTTCCTCAGCACCTACGAACATAGCGAGCTGCATCTTTGCCCAGAAGTGAGTAAGATGGAATGCGAGGAAACCGAGAATAACAATACCAAGCACGAACATATTCTTTGCTGACCAAGAATCAGCGGCAGCAACGCTTGCAGCCTCATAGCGCTTGTAACCGCCACGAGCCTTGATGTTCTTCCATGTAAGCCAGCATCCGTAGAAGATGTGGATGATGAAACCGAGGGCAAGGACAGGAACCATGATGGTCACAATCGGGAGAGCCATGAAATCGCAGCCCTTCTGGAAAAGACCGTCAAGTCCGTTGTAGTTGCCTGTGAAAGAGTCAATGACGGAGAACAGGTTAATAGTCATGTGAAGCAGCAGGAAGATTATAAGAAATGCTCCGCTGACTGCCTGAATGAACTTCCTTCCGATGGAATAGTGAAATGCGTTCGCCATTATCGTCTAATTAGTTTCTTTGTTTGTAGCGGGAGTGGGGCATGATCCCACGACCTCCGGATTATGAATCCGACGCTCTAACCAGCTGAGCTACCCCGCCATTCCTGGCAAGAGCCATAAAACCGGCTAAAGCCGGATTATAGTTGAGATAGAAGGATTCGAACCCTCACTGACAGAGCCAGAATCTGTAGTGCTACCATTACACCATATCTCAATGGATGTCCCGTGCATCTTCGCAACGGGACTGCAAAAATAGGTATTTATCCTGAATTGCCAAAATTAATTCGACTTTTTTCTGCGAATTAGCAGGCAAAGTCCCAAAATCGTGAACAAAGCGTTGAACAGAAGCAGCTCGTAACTGAATTTGTAGCCTCCGAACCACCTCTCGGAGTTGCTTTGGAGGATGAAGCAAAGGACGGGAGCGATGATGGCCACCAGCGGCACCCACTTGTCGTTGACCTTCTTTTTCGTGAATATCCCGAATGCGAACATTCCCAAGATCGGCCCGTAAGTGTAGCTTGCAAGTTTATAGACGGCATCAATGGCCGATTTCGTGTTCAGTAGATAGAAGACAAAAATCACGACTCCCATCAAAATCGCCATCAATAGGTGAATTTTTTTCCTGACGGAAGTTACCTGTTCCTCGCTCTTCCCCTTGGTCCCGATGATGTCCACTGTGAATGAAGTGGTCAGAGCTGTCAAGGCCGAACCTCCCGCTGCAAACGCGCATGACACGAGTCCGATTACGAACAGCACACCAACAATGGCTGGCAGATAACCACCTGTCGCCACAGCAGGGAACAGGGTGTCACCAACTTCGGAGATGCCCTTCTGGCCAGCGAACAGGTACAGAAGAACTCCCAAACAAAGGAATAGGAATATCACAGGAATCTGCAACAATCCGCTGGTAATGAGGTTTTTCTGCGAATCCTTAGCGTTGCGGCTGCTCAGCGTTCGCTGCATCATGTCCTGATCCAACCCGGTCATGGCAATCACCGTGAACACGCCCGCGAGGAACTGTTTCCAGAAATATTCAGGATGATTCACATCATCGAAGAAGAACATCTTTGAATATGCACTCTCACGAACCGTTTGCACCACGCCTGAGAAGCTTAGCCCCAGATCCTTGGCAATGAAGACGATAGCGAGCACGATAGACACAATCATGCAGACTGTCTTCAAAGTGTCTGTCCAGATTACAGACTTTACTCCGCCCCTGAATGTGTAGAGAAGCACAATCGCCATGGAGATGACCACATTCAGGATGAACGGCAGCCCAAGCGGCTCGAAGATCATCAACTGGAGAGTCACACAGACGAGGAATAGCCTGACAGCTGCGCCTAAAATCTTGGAAATGAAGAAGAACCACGCACCGGTTTTGTGTGAGGATACCCCGAATCTGTCATCAAGATATTGGTAGATAGACACCATATTCATCTTGAAGAATATAGGAGTGAGGACGAAGGCGATGATTATGTAACCAACGAAGAATCCGAGTACCATCTGCATGTAACCCATCGCTGTGCCTCCCACTCCGACCATTCCCGGTACGGAGACATAGGTCACTCCTGACATCGGTGCTCCGAGCATCGCGATTGCCACAATCCACCAAGGGGCTTTGCGTCCTCCGTTGAAAAATCCCGCGTTGTCAGCGTTGCGCGAGGAGATCCATGACACTGTGAACATCACGGCGAAGTACGCCAGAACTGTGATTATTACTGATAAAGGGCTCATATTAGTGCTTTAATTATATGTTTGGTTTTAAGACAAATTACTAGAAGTCCTTGTGACAACATGAACAGGCATTTAGATTTTCGTTATTATGACTGCCGCCCAGACCTCACAACCTTCTTTTCGTCCGACGAAGCCAAGGCGCTCTGTCGTTGTGGCTTTGATAGAGATGTTATCAGCATCTGTCCCAATCACTTCCGCAAGTGTAGAACGCATAGTGTCTATGTACGGTCGCAGTTTAGGGGCCTGCAATGCTATCGTGATGTCCGCGTTACCTAGTTCGTAGCCCTTGGCCCTAACCAGTCTCATCACCTCCTTAAGAAGAATCTTGCTGTCAATGCCTTTCCACCTGTCATCATTGTCTGGGAAATGTAGCCCGATGTCTCCGAGCGAGGCCGCTCCCAAGAGTGCATCGCAGAGCGCATGGATAGCCACATCACCGTCCGAATGAGCCACAAATCCTGTCTCGTTTTCGATCTGTATGCCGCAAAGCCACATTGGCAGTCCCTCCTTGAGGGCGTGTACATCGTAGCCGTTACCTATTCTTATGCCAGAATATCCCATTAAGCAGTTCTATTTGCGCAAAAGTAAGCATTTTCTACGTTTTAGACGGCTAATTTTTTCTAAATTTGCATGCTTTAGCAGGCATTAGGCATATTTTGAAATTGTTTTGAGAAGATTTTGTAAGCAGCAAAGCAAAAGTTGCCTAGGATGCGGCAAATTATGTTTTTTACGTTTACTTACATAACCCACAATGAAAAGAATAGTATCCATAGCGATTTTAGCTTTTGTTGCCATCCAGACCTATGCCGGGTCTTGGATTAGAATAAATCAACTGGGTTACTTGCCGGATGCTACCAAGGTAGCTGTCTTCATGAGTAGTGACGATGTCAGGCTCAATGGCTTCGAGCTTGTTGATGCCTTTACCGGAGAGACCGTCTGGAAGTCATGCCTTGTAAGGCTTACTGGGGAACTTGGGCAGATGAAGACAACCTGCCGTCTGGAGTTCAGTGCCTTGAAGACTGAAGGAGCCTATTATATTAAAGTGTCCTCATCAGATGGTGAGACTCGCTCGGAGATATTTCCTGTAAATCCTAAGGTTTATGACGGTGCGGCTGATTTTGTGCTGAACTACATGCGTCAGCAGCGCTGTGGTTGGAACCCTTTATTTAAGGATAGCTGCCATCGCAAGGATGGAATCATCGTTGGGCATCCAGATCCGCTAAAAGATAGCACTTTCCTTGACGTGACTGGTGGTTGGCACGATGCTTCGGACTGTCTGCAATACACAACCACTTCCGCTAATGCTATTTACCAGATGATGTTTGCTTACCAGAGCAACCCGGAGGCATTTTCGGATAACCATTTGGCTGATGGTACTCCTGGCAGAAACGGAATTCCAGACATTGTGGATGAGATATACTGGGGTCTCACTTGGCTTGACAAGATGAATCCTGAACCTGGGGAGATGTACAATCAGATTGCGGATGACCGTGACCACATCGGGAGGCGTATTCCAAGTAAAGATAAGGCTGACTATGGTTGGGGAAAAGGGGAGTACAGACCTGTATGGTTCTGTTCTGGTGAGCCCCAACAGAGAGGCAAGCGTGGTGGCAAGAACAAGACCACTGGCGTCGCAAGTACAGCGGGGAAGTTCGCTTCTGACTTCGCTCTCGGTGCGGAGATTCTTAAGCCATTCTACCCTGAGTTCGCGGAGAAGATAGGGGCTAAGGCTCAGGCTGCCTACGATGCTGGAGTCGCTAAACCGGGTGTCTGCCAGACAGCATCGGTGGTTTCCCCTTACATCTACGAGGAGGATAATTGGGTGGATGACATGGAGCTGGCTGCCTGCGAGATGTTCCGTCGCACTGGTGACAAGAAGTACCGGACCGATGCCATAGAATATGCCCGCCGCGAGCCTGTAACCCCTTGGATGGGAGCGGACAGCGCCCGCCACTACCAATGGTATCCTTTTATGAATATGGGACATTACCGCATTGCGAAAAATTTTGGCGGCAAGGTGTCAGAGGAGTTCATTAGGAACATGCGTTCGGGCATCCAGCGTGTCTATGAGCGTGGAAAGAATCATCCGTTCATGTTCGGTATTCCGGGAATATGGTGTTCCAACAACTTGACTTCAGCGATGCTGACCCAATGTATCCTTTACCGTGAGTTGACTGGGGACACCACCTATCAGGAGATGGAAGGCTCTTTGCGTGACTGGCTTCTTGGATGCAATCCTTGGGGTGTGAGCATGATTGTGGAATTGCCTAAGGGTGGGATATTCCCGACCCAGCCTCATTCTTTCATCATTACATTTAAGATGGGAAACACTACCGGTGGTTTGGTTGACGGGCCTGTCTATTCTACTATATTCGGCAGCCTTCTTGGAATCCGCACCGACGGTGGAATCAACTACGAGGAGGTCCAGCCTGGAGATTTGGCCTATCACGACAGCACACATGACTATTCCACCAACGAACCGACTATGGATGGCACGGCTTCGCTGACCTTCCCATTGTCTTACTACCAGCGTGAAGGTAGGATTTCTTCGGAAGGGGTGCGTTGCGGCATAAGAGGTTGCCGCCCGATCGCTTCGCGACCCTATCCGGGTAAAGGGGCAGCAACCTCCAATGCCGCAACGCTATCCGCTGATGGAACCGTGATTAAATGTGCAATAGATGAAACCGGTGGATCGCACGAAGGCCACAGTGGCAATGGATGCCGTGGGCCATTCGCCCGGATAGGGTCGCGAAGCGATAGGCCCACGGTGTCCATTGCCACTGCGGCCCCCACTAATAGTGCCACCGATGCCCCCACTGAAACCACCATCGATAATACCTTTACCGACAATAACATCTACCAGAATGGAGGAATAATAAGAACTGACCCGTCAGTCAAGCACATAGACTTTGTGTTTACCGCTGCCGATAGGGCGGATGGGGCGGAGAGGATCATCTCTACGTTGAGAAAGTATAACATCAAGGGTGGATTCTTCTTCACGGGACAGTTCTTCGAGATGTATCCTGATGTCGTAAAGCGGCTTGTGGCTGAAGGACATTACATCGGAAGCCATTCCTACGGGCATCTGCTCTATGCCCCATGGGACAAGCGCGATTCCCTGCTTGTGACAAAACAGGAATTCGAAGAGGACATGTTCAAGAGCTATAAAAAGTTGCGTGAATTCGGCATTACTGACGCACCGTATTTCATTCCTCCCTACGAGCATTACAATTCGACAATATCCTCCTGGGCCCGGCAACTTGGGTTGCAGATCATCAACTACACTCCCGGAACTCTCACCAACGGTGACTACACGACTCCCGATATGAAGCATTATTTCAGCAGCAAGGAAATTCTCAACAGAATTTGGGAATATGAAAGGACGGATCCAAACGGACTTAACGGCCACATCATGCTGATTCATTTCGGAACGGTTCCGGCCAGAACTGACAAATTCTACGACAAACTTCCCGGACTCATCAGGGAGCTTCGCAGGAAGGGATATTCATTCACACCATTGAAAGAGAATGATCAAGCACATCTATAAACACAACGGAACATTTGAGTTCGAGGCGGGTGGAAGCATTGGCAATCTTGAGATCGCCTATCATACATCTCCTTTTGAATATACCGAAGGCAAAAAAGTGATCTGGCTTTGTCACGCCCTCACGGCGGATTCCGACCCGGAGGGCAGTTGGTGGCCGGCTCTCGTCGGTCCAGGCAAACTGATTGACACCGAGAAATATTTCGTGATCTGCGCCAACGTCCTTGGCTCGGCCTGTGGTTCGTCCGGCCCGGCGTCCACGAACCCGAAAACCGGAAAACCCTACTATTTCGAGTTCCCTCACGTGACTGTAAGGGACACTGTCCGTGCCTTTGACATTCTTAGGCAACATCTTGGCATAGAGAGGATAGACCTGCTTATCGGTACATCCATGGGTGGATTCATGTCCTTCGAGTGGGCAGTGATGCGCCCCGGCATATTCGGAAAGATATTCTTTATCGCCACAGGTGCCCGTGTGACTCCCTGGCTCGCTGGATTCAACGCTGCCAGCCGTATGGCCCTCCTTGCCGACCCGACTTTCAAGGAGCATCGTGACCTGAACGGTGGCATGGAAGGTCTGAAAGCCGCTCGCGCCATAGCCTTGCTGACCTATCGTTGCGAGGAAGGCCTGTTCAAACAGAACGAGGACAGCGATGACACCGTTTTCGCAGGCAAAGTAGGATCCTACTACCGTCACCAGACCTCAAAGTTCGTCAAGGACTGGGATGCCTATTCCTACCTCTATGTCTGTGACGAGGTTGACAGCAACAACGTAGGACGTGGCCGTGGAGGTGTCGCTGCTGCCCTGTCTCAGATCAAGACCGACTGTACCTTTATCTGTATGTCCTCCGATGAGCTATTCCCACCGGAAGACATGAAACCACTCTCCGAACTGATTCCCAGTTCCCGCTATTACCAGATTGATACACCTTACGGCCACGATGGATTTCTAATAGAAACTTCCGCCATCGCTGACATCCTCCGCCCTGTTCTACCATAAGAAGCTGTTTTCACCGACATATTCAGAATTTCGCAACGGATTAACGGGATTGGCGGAATGTGGCTGTGAACTGCCACTTATTTTTTGCCTTGTTGACTGTGTCTGATAAATTTGTTCGAAAACGAAACGAACATGACAAGACAAAAAGGACGATTGTTGGCAATCGACACAGGATCGACTTCGACAAAAATTGGTTATTTCGTGGATGGGTCTCCTGTGTTCGAGGAGAATCTAGTACATAAGGCCGAGGATCTCGCGAGGTTCAAGGATGTGATGGAACAGGATAATCTGCGCCGAGATGAAGTGAGAACATTCATGCGCAGTAAAGGGATTCATGCTCAAGACATTGACATCATCATGGCACGGGGTGGACTTTTCGCACCTGTGGTCACGGGAATATATTCAGTCAATGAGGACATGAGAGAGGTCTTGATGAGTTGTAAATATGGGCGGCACGCCTGCAACCTGAGTGCGATCATCGCTGACGATCTGGCCAAGGAGGTGACTCGGAAAAATATTGCCAGAGATGTCAGCATGCCTTTTGGGGCTTGCAGGGCTTACATAGCTGACCCTCCGATGGCAGATGAGATGCTGCCGGAATGCCGAGTAGGAGGTTTGCCGGAGTTCCAGCGAAGAGCGTTCTTCCATGCTCTCAACTCAAGGGCTGTTGTTAGGCACTACCTTAAAGACCATGGCCATTCAGAGAATGACATCACAGCGATTGTCGCGCACATCGGAGGCGGAATCACTGTCACTCTTCATCGGAACGGAAAAGTAATCGACACAAACAACGGAGTAGGTGGAGACGGCCCATTCACTCCGGAAAGAGTCGGATCTTGCCCTGGCTTTCAATTGATTGACTTGTGCTTTAGTGGGGAATATACCAAGTCGGAGCTAAAGAAAAAACTGATGGAGCATGGAGGAGCCGTGGCCTTTTTTGGAACGAATGACTTAAAAGAGATAGTCCATCGTGGAGAGAAAGGAGACGTACGTGCGAAGGTTTGGATGGAAGCATTCATTCTAAACATCGCAAAATATATCTCTTCTGAAGCCGCTGATGTGTGCGGCAAAGTGGACGTGATTCTTCTGACCGGTGGCGGAGCCTTTGGGCAGAACATTGTGGAGGGAATCCGCAGGAGGGTAGAGTTCATCGCCCCTGTTGAGGTCTATCCTGGGGAATTTGAACTCCAAAGTCTCGCTGAGCATGGCTTCGACATCCTTTCCGGTAAAGCCACCGCCCTTGCCTACGACAAGAACGCCCCAGAGCCGGATCCGTTTGTTTGCCAGTAGAAGTCTCCGTGCGTGAAACCTTGCTACTCACTCACCGCCCGTTTCTTGGTGGCCTTTGGTGCGCGAGAGGCACTAGTTAACGCACGGAGCACCGACACACGACGCTTAAAAGACTAACTTCTGTCCTCGGTAGAAATCAAGCAACTTGGCAGAGAACAGAAATTCGTAACGTGCTCTGGCCAAATTGGATTCGGATTCCATGAAACTGTCACGAGCTTCGTTAAACTCGGTTATGTTGGCTTTGCCGTTCTCGTATTTGGCCAACACAAGTTCGTAAGATTCCTTGGCACTAGCATCAGCTTCGAGACTGGCGCGGAACTTCTCCTGTGCCGCCACAGCATTGTAGTAGGTCTGCTGGATCTCTTTGTAAAGACTTTTCTTGGTGTTTTCCAATTGCAGCATCTGATTCGTCCTAGTAAGCTCGGCTGAACGGATTTGATTCCTGGTCTGGAAGCCGGAGAAGATAGGAATGCTGAGACTCAGGCCTAAATACTGGCTGAAATTGTTCTTGATCTGGTCAGCGAAAGGATTGCTGGAATGGCTGCTCATTGTGTAGTAGTTGGTTCCGAGGCCTCCGCTAGCCATCAATGAAGGCAGGCGAGCTCCTTTGGCATTCTTTATTGAATATTCACTCGCATCCAACCGGAACTGTTCCGCTTGGATGGAAGGCTTGCTGGTCAGGGCTTGAGCGTAGATGTCCTCCGGATTGCCCAAAAGCAGGCCATCAACAGAGACTTCCGGGCGCACCACCGAAAAGCCTTTGGGATCGGGAAGTTCCAGCAATTGGCTGAGATCCAGTAATGATAACCGTAAACTATTGGCAGCCTGAGTCTCAGACAATCGACTCTGCCCAAGTGCCGCCTTCTGCTGTGCAACTTGAACTTTGCTAGCTTTTCCACTCAGTTCCATAGCCGAAAGTCTTTCAACTTGAAGCGAATCGATGCAGACTTGATTTCTGGCAACATCTAAAAGCTCCATGTTGTAGAGAATCTGCACGTATGCCTGTGCTACGGCCACGCTCACATCTTCACGGGCTTTCTGAAGGTCAGCTGTCACAGCCTTGAGATTGAGCTCGTTATTCTTGATCGCATTGTTGATCCGAAGTCCTTGGAACACCGGGACCGAGGCTCCGAGACTTATCCCAGTACTGGTCGTGTTAGTGTTTGAATAGGTGTTGTCAGCGGTCAGACCTCGTCCGAATGAGAAATTCTCACTGGCACTAGCGCTAACTCCCGGCAATCTACTATTCCTAGAGGTGTTTAGCTGAATTTCCTGTTGCTTGACTTGAATCTCCTGCTGCTTGAGGGTAATGTTGTTCTCAAGGGCATGAGCAATGCACTGTTGCAGCGTCCACGGCCCTCCGTCCTGCGCGTAAAGCCCCGCTGTGGCCAATCCCAACACGATAAGTGAATATATTCTTTTCATCGTTTTATTGCTTATCTGTAAATATTTGATTTCCACGAACTTTCTGATCTTTAGCCAGCCCACTCTTGATTTCAATCTTCACTCCATCGCTAAGGCCTGTCGTCACATGCTGCCGTTTGTACTGTCCGTTTCCTTCCGCCAGATAGACAAACATGGAATCCTTCTCGAATGAGATTGCTGCCTCAGGAACAGTCAGAACGGAATCAACGTGCTCCAATGTAATCTCCGCGTTGGCACTGTACCCGGAACGGATCGTCACACTGTCAAGTTGATTGACCCTTGCCTTGATCTCGAACTGGTTGGCTCCGTTGTTCTGGACCGCTTTAGGGGAGATATATTCAAGAATAGCATCCATCTCCACTCCTTGTACCGCTCCGATTGTGATTTTCATCTGAGTCCCCACATCGACTTTACCGACCTCGGTCTCGTCCAAGTTGCCCTTGAAAATAAGGTCATTCATGTCGGCCACCGTGGCAATGGTTGTTCCATCGTTGAAAGTATTGCTCTGAATCACGGAATTACCGACCTTTACAGGTACATCCAGAATCAGACCAGTGATGGTAGAGCGAATCAGTGTTGAACTTGCCGTGGCGTTGCGCTTTGACACACCGTCCCGCACAACCTCCAATGACTCCTCAGCGGCTTCTTTCTCCTCCTTGGCCTGAGCCAAAGCCTGACGCACCTGGTCATATTCTTCAGCACTCACCAATTGTTTGTCGTAAAGGGCTTTCTCGCGTCCAAAGTTTGTCTGTGCCTGCTCAAGGTTCAATTCAGCGATTCGCAGACGGCTCTGCGCTGAGCTTAGCGAACCCATTTCTGGGATGACCTTTACTTTTGCGATCACCTCGCCTTCTTTAACGTGGTCTCCGGCCTCCTTGTAAATTTCAGAGATGATGCCACTAATCTGCGGCTTGATGTTCACCTCATCGCGAGGCTCGATAGTACCGGTGATGAGGGTAGTCTTCTTGATGTTTGCAATTTCAGTTGCAAGTTCTTCAAAACGAATTTCTTTCGGGCGGGATTTTTTCCAAAGGAAGAAGAAAGTGCCTGCGAACACCAGAATAATAGCGGTGAACAGAATGTACTTGAAATACTTTTTCATATTTTGACTTTTTTATTTGTTTCTGAATATCTTTACTCATCTCTCATGGCATCCACAGGTTTGATGCTCATCGCTCTGGAAGCGGGAGCGAGACCTGCGATAACTCCCAAGGCCATTAGTCCGGCTAGGGTCCCCACGGCAGCCCAGAAACTAATCTGGAATGGAGCCTGGAGTATTCCGTCTTGTGTGAAAGCCAGTTCTAATCCTTGCAGGATCAGCACGGAGAACAGCAGTCCGAGCATTCCAGCCACCGCTGTCAGCAGGATGCTTTCACAGATAATCTGCGAGAGAATCATCTTAGGTGTTGCTCCGATAGCGCGTCTGATTCCGATTTCCGTTGTGCGTTCCCGGACCGTGACCATCATGATGTTTGAGACTCCGATGATCCCGGCCAGCAGTGTTCCGATTCCGATCAGCCAGATCAGAAAGTTCACTCCTTTGAACAGACTGTCTATCATCATGTAGAACATCTCAGTGTTGAGAATGCTTACGGCTTGTTCGTCGTTTGGATCGATGTAGTGGTTGCTAGCGATAGCCTTTCTGATTTTAGGGATTATGTCGCTCATCACAACACCTTTCTTAGCTGTAACCGCCATTACCTGTACGTTGTCTCCCATGTTGTAAACTGACTGCACAACAGAAATTGGAATCACAATGGACTCAGTCTGACGTCCTCCGAAGTTTATTACACTGTGTTCATTGTAGTCAACCCCTATCACTTGGTAATATGCCGGTCCGATCTTTATCCTGGTTCCGCATGGATCCTCACCTTTAGAGTACAGGTTCTCATAGACTTGTTTGCCGATCACGCAAACCTTACGTTGCTGTGCCACATCCATCTCGTTGATGTAGCGTCCATAGACTATCGTAGGAGTTTCTATCTGTGCAAAATCGGCCTTCAGTCCCTTGACGTTGCAATTAGAGGATCGTTCTCCGTAAGTGGCATCGCCTCTTGACCAGCTGAAGCACTGCGCTGACACGACATCCAATTCCGGAACCTTCTCTTTGAGTACATCGACATCCTTTATATTCATCTCCCAGTAGCGCCCCTTGTTGAATCCTTTGTAAGGTTTGGATGTGTTCTGTGACCAGATCATTGCTGAATTGGAAGCAAATCCTCCCATCTGCTCGGCCAGCATCACCTTGAATCCGTCACCACCTCCTAGCAGGAACAGAAGCATGAATATTCCCCAGAATACACCGAACCCGGTCAGAAGGCTGCGACCCTTGTTGCGAGTCAGCGTGTCAACGATTTCTTTGAATCTATCAATATCAAATAATTTCATTTCATGAAATTTAATAATTTCCTTTCACCCCTCAGTCACTTCGTGACAGCTCCCGGTGGGAGCGCCACCCTCCACCGCCTCCCTCGCTGGGAGGCCCTGTCGGCACTCCGTGCCTCCGAGTCTTTTATTATCTTTATCGAAAAATTTCATTAATATATTCATCATTCGCTTCTGAGTGCCTCAATCGGGCGTACTTTGGCGGCTTTTCGTGCGGGCGCGAGACCAGCTAGGGTGCCAGCGATAATCAGCAGGACAGTAGCACCGAAACAGACATTCAGTCCTACCGTAGGATCCTTGAAGACAGTCTGCTGGAAAATGCCGAAATCCATCACCATGTTTCCGGAAATATGATCGAGCCACTCGTTAGCCAGCACACCGAGCACCATTCCCACATAGCCGAAGAAAGCAGTGATGATGATGCTTTCGGAGATGATCAGTTTCAGTATGGCCCAGGGGCTTGCACCGATTGCTTTTCGTATCCCAAACTCGTGTGTACGTTCTTTTACGGAAATCAGCATTATGTTCGAGACTCCTACGATACCGCTCAGTAAGGTCAGTATTCCAATGATCCATAGGGCGGTACGGATCATTGACATTCCTTTCCCCATCTGCATATTCATTGTGAAAAGGTTCCATATTCCAATGGCACCCTTGTCGTCTGGTGCGGTGTTGTGGTTCTTGCTTAGTGCAGTGCGTAGTCTGTCTTCGAATGCTTCGTTGTCCTCTATTGTCTCAAGGTCGTGGAATGAAAAATAATATTCATCAATATCCTGGCCTCGGTGGTAGATTGTCCTTAGAGTTGTGATAGGAGTGAATATATGAACGTAGCCCTGATTGTTCGGACGTGTGATGCCGATCACCTGGAACATGAAACTGCCGATCTTAACATATTCTCCAATCAGAGCTTTTGCTTTTTCTGCCTTTTGCATTGCGCTTAGTCCGGTTTCCCTCTCCTCGTCCACACCGAGAAGCTCCCTTGCGTCATTGCTATCCATCACGACAACTCTTCGCCTCTCCTTGATGTCAATCTCGTTGATTGGGCGACCGAACATCAGATCTATCTTATTGACTCTGAAATGCTCAGGGCTGACTCCGGTCAACTGCCTGACGACATATTCCTTGCCATAGCTCGTTGTCACGCTAGACTGGTAGATGATGGTACCGGCTTCTTCGACCTTGTCAGCAAATTCGGGACTAAGGGTTATCTCGACATCTTTGTCGTTCAGTTTAACCCTCCTGCCTTTCTGCATTCCATTGAAGGCTTTGTTGGTTCGACCTCCCCAGACATTCATCGTATTGACGATGTATTCGCTTTCATTGCTTTCAAGTGCGTGGATCAGACCGTTACCAGCTCCTAGCAGGAAGATGAGCATGAATATTCCCCAAGCTACAGCGAAGCCGGTGAGAGCTGTGCGCAGTTTGTTGCGCCTGATGTTGCTCCAAATTTCCTCAAACAGATCTCTCATGGCTTACTTCATTATCGTTCCTTCACCAAATGGTGAAGAATCGTGGTGCATGTTTTGCTCAATCTTGCCGATGACTCCGTCCTTGATGTGGATGATTCTGTTGGTAAAGTTGGCTACTCCGCTCTCGTGGGTGACAACGATGATTGTCATGTTCTCTTTTTCGTTCAGCTCACGCAGCAAGTTCATGATTTCTACTGAAGTTTTAGAGTCCAAGGCACCTGTTGGCTCATCAGCTAGAATAATCTCTGGCTTGGTGATCAAAGCCCTAGCTATTGCTACCCTCTGCTTCTGACCTCCGGACATCTCGTTCGGATAATGGTCCGCCCATTCCTTAAGTCCAAGACGTTCAAGAAACTCCATTGCCATCTTGTGCCTTTTCTGCCGTCCGACACCTTGGTAGAAAAGCGGTAGCTCCACGTTCTCCACTGCTGTCTTGAAGCCTATCAGGTTGTAGGACTGGAAGATGAATCCGATCATCTTGTTTCTGTACTCAGCGGCTTTACTCTCACTGAGCTTCCAGATCAGTTTGCCTGCTATGCGGTACTCTCCAGAATCGTAGTTGTCCAGGATTCCAAGAATATTCAGAAGCGTGGATTTCCCCGATCCAGATGCACCCATGATGGAGACGAACTCTCCTCTTTCTATGCTCAAGTCAATGCCTTTCAGCACATGCAGCGGTTGCGCCCCCTGATAGGTCTTGTTGACGTCTTTTAGTTCAATCAGCATATAGTCATTATCTATTTTGTTTTACCAGTTTCGTGTATTAGTTTATTAATACACTGCAAAGATAGGCATGTTTTTCGATAATCCAAGAGATTTCAGTGATTTTTTTACATTTTTGAATATGTATATACAAAAAAGAAGCCCTGCGTCAACAGGGCTTCATCATATTCATTTAGAGTGAGTGAGATTACTTGTAGTACTCTGCGAACTCGATGTCCTTGGTGGCTTGCTCTGCGAGAGCCTTGATGAGGTCTTCATTCTTTGTCCGAACGGCATGTAGTCGCTCTCCTCAAGAAAGGTGTATGTGATGAACATTGCTGTCATTTGTCCAAATATTGTTTTCTTAGTTCAGCCAAGACACTCCTCTTGAGACTGTCCCTCTTTGGCTGGGGAAGATTGTTTAACTTTATGATTTTATATGACTTGGTTGACAGGATAGGGTGTCCGTTTTTTATTTTAACCGCTGTACATTCATTAATATCTTGACTATTGTAGACAAGAATTAGAGTATCTCCAACAGCTGTTCTATAATCCGACTGTATTTTGCTGTTATAAGACCCATTATCTATATGATATATGAAATGACAGAATATTGTTTTATTAGAACGTGTAATTTCCGTAACAACGGCCTCCGATAACACCGCTGAGTTTAAGATTCTTTTATATGATTGTTCTGTTCGATAAGTGCCGATGAATGCCCCTATTATACAAAAGGCCATAGCAATTGCATACATTTGGAACGTGGATAGCTTAGAATTATCCAACGCCTTAATTATCTTCTTGAACATTGTTTTCTTCAGGTTCTAACATAAAAACAACAAACATATTATCACCAGCACTAAAGAAGTATGAGGTAGGGGCATTGTTAATGGCGGGGAAGAGATCCCCTTTCACCAACTTGTTCATCTGTCTCACATACTCCTTCTGGTCTTTTGTCAGAGGTGAAAGATATGACGGTGACATCATCCTGTCAACATCTGCCCCGAAAGCCGAAAGTGTTTTGCTGGAGACAAAATCAGAAGCGGTACTGAATAACATATCTGTAACAACATTCTTGATGTCTTTGTTGTAGGAGTTATCACCCAAAACGAATGTTACTCCATCTTTGTAGGTATAGTCAACCGCAGCATTCGCTACATTCAGCCCAACGGCAGCGACCTTGGCCCCTTTAGTGGCCTTTGTGGCACTGGAAAGTCCTGGAGACAGCAAAGCGGATGAGACAAAAGAAGCACCTATGCTTGTCAAATCCAACTCTTTAATGGATTCTTTAAAGTTCTTCCCCATTGCCATGGAGACGGTTATCTGCGCTCCAGCGTCAATGGCCGCACCTGCTAGCCCCTTCACAAGTGGTATGAACCACACCACGTTACCGTCCGGATCCACATTGTTGACAGGATTGCCGAGACAATAGGCATAGGGGCTTGACCGATGGTACTTCTCCGCCATCGGGTCGGAGGTGTTCCACCGTGCCGTGACCGGGTCGTAGAGCCGTGCACCGAAGTCGATGTACGGGAGGCTGGCAAAGGCCTGCTCCTCCTTGTCAGCGAAGCGGTAGCGATTGTCGGTGTCGGTCGGGGCAGCAGTGCTGTCAGTGAATCTGGTTCCGAACGGCATGTAGTCACTCTCTTCAAGGACTGCGGAGTCAACATCCGCATCCTCATCGGTGATGTCCACCACGGCTCTGACGCTGCCGAGACGGTCGCGGACGAACCAGAGGTCGCGGAACGTCCTTCCTGAGTCGGAACCCCACGCGACGATCCTGCCGACTGGGGAGGCTATGCTCTCGAGAGCCCTGGAACCATCGGCGGACACTGAATAGACAAAGCCACCTCGATACTCCAACGCACGGCCGTCGGACATTATCGTCTTGACCTTCGTGCCGTCGGAAAGGTAGGAGTAACGGGCGAGGTCTACGCCACCGCTCGTCACTTTGTCGGTCAGGCCCAACGCGTTGTAGCTCAGTGACAGGTTTCGTCCCGAATCTGAGACGAGCCTTCCGTCCGAGTCGTAAGCGAACGTCGAGACTGTCCCTCCTGTCATTGAGACTAGCCGGTTTCCATAATGCGTGAAGGTCAATGACTTGTCTTCATTGTTGGTCACCCGCCTTAGTGCCGTGATGTTGCCGTTGTCGCTGTACTGGATGCCAGTCTCAATGTTAAGGTTCCTGACAGAACCCTGCGAACTGCTGTTTCCCGTCAGTCTGCCGAGGTGGTCATACCCGTACCATTCCGATCGCGCAGTCCGGTTTCTGTGGCTGGAGACAGA
>CAKUSF010000032.1 GCA_934678915.1 uncultured Bacteroidales bacterium | reverse complement strand
AATATATTTTACTTTAAGGCTTAAAATTCCTAATTTTGTCGTTTGCAAAGATAAACATTTATCGTGCCTTGAAGACGATTTTAAGTAAAATTTTCATGTTCTTCCTTCTCATGGTAGCCACTGATGAGCTTCTTGCGCAACAGGCAACCGTGAGGATGGTTCCGTCTGGGACAAACGCTGAGAAGATCATCTCCTCGGAAAACCTGAAATTGCAAGTTGAGTTCATAACTGACACCTCTTTCAAAGGGCGGGCTACTGGCTCACGTGGGGCCGCTGAGGCTGCGCTCTGGATTTCAAGACGTTACGAAAGTGCCGGACTTATGCCTTTCGATGGCAGCTGGAGCCGATCGTTCAAGGTTGACAGTCTTGTAGGACGCAACATTCTCGGATTTCTTCCGGGGAAAAGGGACAGAGTCAAGGAGATGTACACGATCATCTGTGCGCATTATGACAGCCATGGAGTCATCGATGGGAATCTCTATCCTGGGGCCGACAACAACGCGTCTGGAGTGGTCGCAATGCTGAGCATCGCACAGATGTTTCAGAAAATGAAAGAGTTGGGGCGCTCTTACGGGAAGAACATAATTTTCGTGGCAACTGATGCCAAAGAGAGGAACTCGGCTGGAGCTGAGGCTCTTATGGAGTACATACGCGATGGGAAACTGAAAGACCCTGTGAACGGAGAGACGATTACAATGGAAAAAATCCATTCCACAGTTGTGTTGGACATCCTCGGCAGCACGTTGGCCCCACTTCACGAGGACAGAAAGGATTACCTGATTATGCTCAGCGGTGGACAGTACACATTCGACTTCACGAGGGCAAACGAAGGGAAAGGACTTGGGCTGGACATCGCCACGAGCTACTATGGCAGCAAAGGATTTACCGAAATGTTCCACAGCAGGTTCGGAGACCAAAAAATCTTTGTGCAAAATGGTCTCACCTGCGTTGTCTTCACATCTGGAATAACCTTGCTTACCAACAAGATTGGAGACACGGCTGACACCCTAGACTACGAAGTTTTACGTAAAAGAATATTCCTTATCTTCCACTGGTTGGAAAAAATACTCTGACAATGAAAGAATTTTGGTCAATGATCAAGCGCTATGTGGCGCCATTCAAGAAATATCTCGCTGGCTCGGTCGTACTTAACATCCTGTCAGCAGTGTTCAACATTTTCTCATTCGCGATCATAGTGCCGATTCTGCGCATCCTGTTCAAGATCAATGAGACGGTATATTCATTCACTCCTTGGGATGAGGTTTGGAGCATGCCGTTCAAGGATCTCGGTGACGCATTCATGGCTAACGTCTATTGGATGCTAGAGCAGCAGATTTCAGCAGTGGGCGCATCCACAGTGTTGCTGTACTTGTGCATATTCCTTGTCGTGATGACGGCACTCAAGACAGCCTGCTATTTCGGTTCCGCTGCAGTCATGGTTCCGATCCGCACAGGTGTCGTGAAGAACATCAGAATGGACATCTACAACAAGATCCTTGCTCTTCCACTAGGATTCTTCTCCGAGGAGAAAAAAGGAGACATCATCGCAAGGATGAGTGGTGACGTGCAGGAAGTCGAGAACTCGATCACAGGATCAATCGAGATGCTCATCAAAAATCCGATTCTCATTCTGTTTTACTTCGCAGCCCTGCTTGTAATCAGCTGGCAGATGACGGCCTTTACGATCCTGTTCGCCCCGGTGATGATGTGGGTGATGGGAGTCGTGGGAAAGAATCTAAAGAGAAAATCGCTTGAGGTTCAACAACTTTGGAGCGATGTGATGGCACAGGTGGAGGAGACTCTTGGCGGGCTTAGAATCATCAAAGCATTCATCGCTGAGAAGAAGATGTCCGACAGATTTGACAATGTCACCGAGACTATGAGGAAAAAGAGCAATCGCGTGACCATCCGCCAGTCACTCGCCCACCCTATGAGCGAGTTCCTCGGCACGGTTCTAATCATGATTGTGCTCTGGTTTGGAGGTGCTTTGATCCTCGGAGGCAAATCGACCATCGATGCTCCGATATTCATTTATTACATGGTAATTCTCTACAGCATCATCAACCCGATCAAGGATTTCGCCAAGGCAGGGTACGCCATTCCTAAAGGTATGGCTTCGATGGAGAGGATCAACAAGATTCTGGATGCGGAAAACGACATCGTCGAGCCTCAGCAACCGAAAGTCCTGAACGGATTCAACGACAAACTCTCATTCAATCATGTGAATTTCAGATACCCGGACGGGCATAGGATGATTCTGGAAGACGTCAGCCTTGAGATTCCGAAAGGAAAGACAATAGCTATTGTGGGTGCGTCAGGTGCTGGCAAATCTACACTCGTGGATCTCATTCCTAGATTCTATGACCCGACAGGAGGCTCCATCACGATTGATGGCACCGACATAAAGGATGTAAGAATCTCAGACCTAAGAAGTCTCATAGGCAATGTAAACCAAGAGTCAATTCTCTTCAACGACACGATTTTCAACAACATAGCCTTTGGGGTTGAGAACGCTACGATGGAGAGTGTGATTGAGGCGGCAAAAATTGCCAACGCCCATGACTTCATCATGGAGAAAGAAGGTGGCTACAACTTCAACATAGGGGACCGTGGCGTAAAATTGTCCGGAGGCCAAAGGCAAAGAATCAGCATAGCTAGGGCAATCCTAAAGAACCCTCCGATCCTCATTCTCGACGAAGCAACGGCATCCCTTGACACCGAATCCGAAAAGATTGTGCAAGAAGCTCTTGACAGGTTGATGTCCAGCAGGACCACAATAGCAATCGCGCACAGGCTCTCGACAATCCGCAATGCAGACGAAATCATCGTCATGGACGAAGGGCACATCGTGGAACGCGGGAAGCATGAGCAGTTGCTCGCCCAAAACGGCTACTACCGAAAACTCAACGACATGCAGGCGCTTTAGAGGATTAACGAATATATTCACATAACATCATGAAGAACGTTTTCAGACAAATAAGAGTCCCTTACATTGAAGGGCTGGAAAGGATGAATCTGCAAGAGCTAGACCTTGCGATGGAAAAAGGTGCTGCCAAATTCGCTGTCTGCGAGAACAATTGGCCCAAGGACGCTCCCTACGCTCCGGATTGCAACGGCTCAATAGCACGTACAAAATCACATCTTGCTGTGATGTTCCATGTCAGAGGATTGGATCTTCGCGCCACGGCCATGGAAGACAACGGGCGCAGTTGGGAGGACAGTTGCTGTGAGTTTTTCGTCACCGATCCTTACGATGGGACCTACTACAATTTTGAGCTGACCTGCATCGGCTCCCTGCTAGCTTCCAAAAGGACAAGCAGGATCAACAAGACTCCTCTTTCTAACGAACTGTTGTCCTGTGTGATCAGGCACAGCTCTCTTGACAAGAAAGAAGTGTGCATCAATGACAGAATCTTCAGCTGGACGGTTGCCATGCTGATTCCTTTTGAGTTGATTGGAATAGACAGGGATAACCTTCCTGTCAGCATCCGAGGGAATTTCTATAAATGTGGCGATCTCACCGCACATCCTCATTTCTTAAGTTGGAATCCTATCAAGATTCCGAATCCGGATTTCCACAGACCTGAGTTCTTCGGAGAGATCATTTTGCAATAAGGTCGGACAAATGAAGAAAAGGAACATATTCACGCTATTATTGTTCTTGGCCTATCTTGCCGCAGTCGCCTATTGCTGTTTTTGGCATTTCAGCGAGTTGCCGAACATCGGTCAGGATTCCATTTTCGGAATCCCTATGGACAAGGTAGTGCATTTTCTGATGTTCTTTCCCTTCCCCTTTCTTTGTTTTCTTGCATTTGTAAAGCGTACTTACAAGCCTCGTCACACTGTGCTCGCTGTCGGGATTGTTTTCTTGACAGGTTGCGTGATAGCTGCGGGGACTGAAATAGGGCAGTCATTTACGGAGTACAGAAGCTGCGATGTCCTCGATTTCGCGGCTGACTCAATTGCACTAGCAATTTCATCCGTCATAGTACTGCTAATCGATTTGCACATAATTAAAACACATAATAAATTAAAATGTTCAAAAGAATAATAACCGTTGTCTCAATCGTAGTGGCCGTTTCTACAGGTGCGGCTGCGCAAACGGTAAAAGATTTCAAGGATGCTATAGATTCGCTCCAAACCAGACTTCCGGAAAGGACGAAGGTTTCCGCTCAAGTGAATGCCACGAAGGTCGTAAGAAGAGGCTACGGGCTTGATTTCTATTTCACGCCTACAATGGGTGACTTTCCTTGGAGATCCGAGGATGTCAAATGGCTGAGGGACACGCTCAAAGACTTGATGCCGCCTTCATGTTCCGACTACCACATCGGGAATCTTTTCATTGGGAAGAACAAGTTGGAATCTTACGTCATGCCGGAAGTCGGAAATGATGGCAATGCTATTGACACCAAGTTCAGGACTAAGGACTTACGCAATGTCCATCCATTTGTGACAAGAATCGGGGAACAGGCTTTCGAAAAAGGTCTTACAGGACGAAATATTGCACTTTGGCAGAGCCACGGCAGGTACTTCGAAGAGAAAACAGACAGATGGGAATGGCAACGAGCTCCGATGTTCCACACAGTCGAAGACATGTACACCCAGAGTTACGTCCTCCCATTCCTAATTCCCATGCTTGAAAATGCCGGAGCCTACGTCATGACTCCACGTGAAAGGGATCCTCAAACCAACGAAATCATCGCTGACAACGATCCGGCCTTCGAGGAATGCCGAGGAGAAGGGGTCAGAATCGAGGGAAGATATTCAGAGACAGGAACTTGGTCAGACGCAGGCATTGGATTCGCTGATGGCAAGGTCACATATTCAGGAATCGAGAATCCATTCCTGATGGGTACTGCCAGGCAGTCTGAATGCATGGAGCATCGAAGGGATAAGGTCTCAGAGGCACTCTGGACACCAGACATTCCAGAAAGAGGTGAATATTCTGTTTACGTTTCCTATAAAACCCTACCGCACAGCACACCATGCGCACACTATACCGTCAAGCATCTTGGAGGAGAGAGTGAATTTATCGTCAACCAGAGGATGGGCGGAGGAACATGGATTTACCTTGGAACATTCGAGTTCGACAAAGGGAATGATGGATGTGTAATTCTTGACAACATAGTCCCTAAAGGCTACAATGTGCCAAAGAATGCGGTCATCACAGCCGATGCAGTTAAGTTCGGTGGCGGAATGGGAAAGATTGCCAGAGGGCGCAAGGGACTGAATGTTAGTGAATATTCCACCTCCGGTCTTCCTTCATTCACAGAGGGGGCCTTCTACTGGATGCAATGGGCGGGTGCCGATTCCACACTGCTCAGCAAGTATGATGACGACTACACTTCTGACTATGGTACCAGAGGAGCTTGGGTAGGCTGGATGACAGGAGGCTCAAGGACTAACCCTGAGACAGAGGGACTTAACATTCCGATTGACCTTTCTTTCGCCTTCCACACCGATGCTGGCACGACAATGAATGATTCGATCATCGGAACGCTCTCAATCTACACTCTGCTTTGCGATGGAAAAAACAAGTTCGCCAATGGTGAGGACAGACTTCAACAGAGGATGTACGCGGACTTCGTTCAGACAGAAATAGTGAATGACATACGAAAAGGCTTCAATCCAGAATGGAGCAGAAGAGGGCTTTGGGATCGTTCCTACAGCGAATCCCGAACTCCAACTGTGCCTGCGATGCTTCTAGAGCTCCTTTCACACCAGAATTTCGCAGACATGAAATTCGGTCTTGACCCATCATTCCGCTTCACGGTCAGCAGGGCAATCTACAAAGGCATGCTGAAATACCTTAGTGCCCGCTATGGATGCCCGTACGTTGTCCAGCCTTTGCCAATCAACTCATTCTCAACGTCTTTCTTAGACAAATCCAAGGTTAGGCTAAGTTGGAAAGCCACAGAGGACTCTCTTGAAACCACTGCGGAGCCAACGGGATACATTCTCCAGACACGCCTAGACAACGGAGCCTTTGACACTGGAAGAATCCTCGACAAAGTGAACGCAAGCGGAGACAATTTGTCAACAGAAGTCAACATCGTACCAGGACACATCTACAGCTACAGGATCATAGCATTCAACGAAGGTGGCAAGAGTTTCCCTTCAGAAGTTCTAAGTGTAGGCGTGCCTGAAAACGGCAACGGGAAGAGTGTTCTGGTGGTCAACAACTTCACAAGAGTCTCAGCACCAGCATGGTTTGATACTCAGGAATATGCCGGATTCAACTCCGACCTTGATGCAGGCGTTCCATACGGCAAAGAGATCAACTTCATTGGTCCACAGTACCAATTCCGTCGCAATCTTCCGTGGTTGGACGATGACAATCCAGGTTTCGGAGCATCGTGGACCGATGAGGCAGGAAAAGTCTTTGCAGGAAACACTTTCGACTACTGTGGGATTCATGGCAAGGCACTTATGGCAGCCGGTTACTCATTCCATTCGTCCAGTGCGGCCTCATTCTCAACAGACATGTCATTGGCTGCAAAAGACAAAGCCATCGACATCATATGTGGAAAACAGATTACGACTGTCATCGGTACGGGTAAGGTTCCTGACAGATTCCAAGTGTTCCCGGCTGAACTACAGAAAGCCATCTTTAACTACACTTCAAACGGAGGCAATGTGCTTATCTCCGGAGCGAACATCGGAACTGATGTCTGGGATGAGATCTATCCTGTCAGAAAAGACAGTGCCTATAGGACCACGACAAAGGCTTTCATTGAAAAGACTCTTGGCTACAAGTGGTTGACGAACTATGCAAGCCGCAGCGCGACAGTCTGCCCTAAAGGCAATGAGATGTTGTCCTTGGAGGCAAAAGAGATCACCTTCCAAAAGGACAGGAATCCTGTGATTTACAACGTTGAGACTCCCGATGGAATCGTACCGTCCTGCGACAAGGCAAAGACTTTCCTTCTGTATTCCGACACAAACATATCAGCCGGGACATGCTTCGAGGGGAACGGCTACAGAACTGTCTGCCTAGGGTTCCCGATAGAGGTAATTAAGGATGAAAAGTGTACAGAATCATTGATCAAGAACATAATGACCTATTTAAACAAATAAGCCATGACACCAAGAGAAGCTGAACTCATCGAGCTCCTGCATAAGGAAGTCAAGCCTGCATTAGGCTGCACAGAACCAATAGCCGTAGCCTTGGCAGCAGCCAAAGCCGTTGAACTGCTTAGGGAAATCCGACCTGATGTCAATGAATATGACCTTGATGTCGAAGTGAGCGGAAACATCCTTAAAAACGGAATGGGGGTCGGAATCCCCGGAACGGGAATGGTAGGGCTTTACATCGCATCTGCTCTTGGAGCTGTCTGCGGGAAAAGTGAATACGGGCTTGAAGTTCTCAAGGATCTGACCGACAACTCAGTCAAAAAGGCTAAAGACTTGGTCAACGCTGACAAGGTTAAAATTAAAGTGGCTGACAGCCCTAAAACTCTTTACGTTAAGGTGACGGTCAGCACGGCAGATCACAAGGCTTGGGCTATCATCGAGGACGACCACGACAGGATTGTCGAAACTGGTCAGGACAGCAAGACTTCAGATTTTAGGAAAGGAGGAGACGGAGAAACTGCTCCCGTCAAGAGTACCTTGGATTATAATCTGACTGTCAAGGAGATATATTCATTCACACTTAACGCTGCTTTCGAGGACATCAAATTCATTCTGGCAGACAGAGACTTGAATCTAGCTCTTGCCCGTGAGGGATTGAACGGAAACTACGGCCTGAATGTCGGCAAGGCCATCCGAGAGAATCAAGAGGAGGTCTTTGGAGACGATTTCATCAGTTTCGCGATGGGGATGACAGCAGCTGCTTCAGATGCAAGGATGGCTGGCTGCAAACTTCCTGCAATGAGTAATTCAGGCAGTGGTAATCAAGGAATAACGGTCAGCATGCCGGTAATCGCCTACGCCCTGAAATACGACATCGATGACGAGCAACTCTCCAGAGCATTAATTCTCAGTAATTTGGTAGCAATTCACATAAAAGGCTATTTAGGGAAGCTCTCGGCTCTGTGCGGATGTGTAATTGCCTCGACCGGATCTGCCTGCGGAATCGTCTATCTCAGAGGTGGAAGTTACGAACAAGTCTGCGCTGCGATTAAGAATATGATCGGTAACATCACTGGAATGGTCTGTGACGGAGCCAAAGTCGGATGCGCTCTGAAAGTTGCATCAGGAGTTGCGTGCGCTGTTCAGTCATGTGTGCTCGCTCTCAGAGGCACATGCATCAGCGAAACGGACGGAATCATCGACAAGGACATCGAAAAGACAATCAAGAATCTTGGCAAGATTGGCTCGTCCGGAATGCAGTCAACCGACAGGCTCATCCAACAAATTATGCTCTGCAAAAATTAGTTTAAGAATAAATCAAGCAGCGGGGCTACATATAACATAATCCCGCTGCTTGAAAACCTTGCATGACGCTTTTTAAATTATTTTCTAATTCACCACAATCTCGTCAATGAATATGAAGGCGTGCCTTGGGTTTTTAGCCAGGTCATCACGAAGCGCCTTGTACTTTACGAACCGAGCTTTGGCATTGACAGCCGTGCCCAAAGTGTGAAGGAGCGCGCAAGAATCCGTGTCCGGGACCTCAAGAAGGCAGACAACCGGCTCAGTGAAGTTAATCCCATCCTCTGAAAAAGAGACTTCGGTCCTAATCGGGAAACCGACATCAGCAGAAGTGTGGGAAAGGAATGTAGCTCCAACATAATGGATGTCCTTAACTGATTCAAGGTCAATCGTGACATCCACATCGCAGAGGAAGCCTTGCCAACGGTCGTCTTTATAGAACCAACCGCCACGTTTTCCGTCAACCAAAGCGTTATCACCACCAGCAGAATAGCCCTTGTAGTACTTCTTATCACCATTGTAAGTGATCTTAGCCCCAGCAGCAAGATGCTCAAGTTGAACAAGTGACTCAGGACGGGGACCGATTTCGTTTTTCAGATTGAAAGCATTGTAGCCATCGGAGAGCATCTTTTCTGACAAATTAATGGCTCTGGCTTTAAACTCTGTATAGTCCTTTTCCCATTCCGGGCTCCATCCAATCTCAGCAATGGCAAAAGCACGAGGATAAAGAAGGTATTCCATGTACTCTCCTGTCGGAACATATTCTGACCAAAGATTTGCCTGAAGGCCAAGAATATGCCTAGTATATTCCTCGTCAATTCCGTCAGTAGGATTAAAAGAATATACCTGACTTAGGGGACGATAGCCACTAAAAGACTTGGGCTGCGAAAAAGGCGCGTCTTGACTGGAATCAAAGTAGCAATATTCTCCCGGAGACATCACAACATCGTGTCCCATGCTAGCCGCAATGATTCCACCTTTAGTTCCTCTCCACGACATAACCGCAGCTCCTTCCGCAAGCCCTCCATCAAGAATCTCATCCCATCCGATGGCATGCCGGCCTTTAGTCTCAAGAAATCTTGTCACCCTGTTCACTAGATAACTCTGAAGCTCATCCACATCTTTCAGTCCCTCTGCCTCCATCCGGTGCCGGCAGTCGGGGCACTCCTTCCAATTGCGTTTGGATGCCTCATCGCCACCTATGTGGACATATTCATAAGGGAACAAGTCTATCACTTCACTTAGGATTGTCTCGAACATCTCAAAAGTCTTGTCTTTCCCTGGACAAAGATCTCCTGAAAACCGATGATCATTACCGTCAGGACTTAAGCATGAAAGTTCAGGATATGCTGCGAGAACCTCACTGGAGTGTCCAGGAAGTTCTATTTCAGGTATGATGTTGATGTGCCTTGCGGAAGCATATTCCACAATTTCCCTGACATCAGCTTTGGTAAGGAAACCACCTGATGCTAACGGTGAACCTTGAGAAGAATATTTTTTTCCACCTGCTATCCACTCCTCGTAGGTCCGTCCTTCTCTCCATGCGGCCTTTTCTGTCAACTTAGGATAGGCGTCAATCTGAATGCGCCAACCAGCATCATCAGTGAGATGAAGATGAAGAGTGCTCATTTTGAGCAATGCCATAGCATCTAACTGCTTAAGAATAAAATTTTTATCTCTAAAATTACGAGAAATATCCAGCATGAGCCCTCTATGGCGGAAGCGTGGATAATCAAGAATTACACACTGGGCCAATGTTGAATCCTTATCCAACATCATCCTTAAACTTGTCTGGGCACGATAAGCACCTGTTTCAGAAATGGCGTAAATGTCTATTCCTTTTTTACCAACCAGAATCTTATAGACCTCGTTTTTCGCGAACTCAGGAAGATTCATAGAGTTAATCTCTTTTAGGAAACGCTTGTTACCGTAATGAATGCGAACATCACTCCCATCTGTTTTTAGGGAATATTCTCCCTCTGAAGCAATGGCTTTCACCGGTTTAGGAATGATGCAATCGGGGCCAACAGCAGAAAACGCTACGGATGATGAAAGAAAAACCGCAGAAGCGGCCAAAACTAGCTGCTTGATATTCATATTTTAAACCTACTTATTTTTTATCTATCAGTGTCATTTTCATTCTTTTGAAGATGTCAGTGTTCTCGATCACCCCGCTGAACTTCCAAGAGGATGCGCCATAGGCATAGAGAATAACAGGGGACGCGGTGTGACCAGTAGTAGAATATTTCACGTCAAGACCGCTTTCGCCTTTTGTAAAATCCTTGCTACCCGGCACAAGAGATATACCTCCTGTCTCATGGTCAGCTGTAACAAGGACTAGGGTTCCTTTATGAGTGTCGGCATAGTCAAAAGCCGCATTGACCAGTTTGTCAAACTCCTCCATCCACCAAAGCAATTCTTCAGTGTTGTTGGCATGAGCTGCATGATCGATCAAAGAACCTTCTATCATCGAAAAGAAGCCTTTATTGTTATTCTCCAAAATGTCCCATGTGTGCTTTGCCAAATCTGAAAGAAGATCGGAATCAACCTCAGCTTCATCAATTTGTGCCCCGTCATCAAGAAGGCCAAGAATCGGAGTGGCTTTGGTCGCATAAAACTCCTCTGGCGTCTCAACATAAGTAAAACCATCGTCAATGGCCTTTTCAATCAGATTCTCGTCAGTGTACTTCTTTTTTGTGAAATACTTTCGCCCACCTCCTATAATGACATCAGGCCTAAAAGCAATGAGATCCTCAGCAACCTGTTTTCTTTCCCCACGCTTGCCCACATGAGCGTAAAATCCCCCAGGAGTGGCATCTAGAACATAAGATGTGGCTACTATTCCCGTTCCAAGTCCTTTATCCTTAGCAAGTCTTGCTATGCTTGAAGGTTTGGTGCTGTCCGGCAACATGCCAAGCATACTATTGTTAGTCTTGTGACCAGTGGCAATAGCAGTAGCGGCAGCAGCAGAATCAGTAGTCTTACTATTGGCAGAATATGTCTTGACAACAGCTGCGAACTGCGCCCTGTCAAAACATGTAGGTCCATAGTTCTGATTGATCATCCACGAAGCGGCAGCTCCTAGTCCCATTCCATCTCCAATAATCAAAATCACATTCTTGACCTTTTCATTCTTGGGAGCCTTGTCTTTGGCTCCAGCCGGAACGACCATCAGGACCGCAAGCAGAATAAAAGCGATTGTTTTTCTCATAATTATTATTGATTATGTGTTTTATGCGAGCAAAAGGAACACGCAAGGACGCTTGCCAATTGATAATTTCGTCTTCTGCCATTCCTTTACGGTCTTCGTCTGAATGCTCTCGTCAGGGAGCGTGATGTCAGCGGCAACGCAAAGGCGTGTCTTCGTCTGAAGGGTCGCCAGCAAATCAGCCATCATCGAATCGTTGCGATACGGTGTCTCTATGAATATCTCAGTCTGATTCAATAGCGAAGACCTTCTCTCTATTTCACGAATAGCTTTTCGTCGCTCGTCAGTCTTGGCTGGCAGGTAGCCGCAGAACGCGAAACTCTGACCGTTAAGCCCTGACCCCATCAATGCAAGCATTAATGAGGATGGACCGACCATCGGTACAACTTGTATTCCATGAATATGGCAAAGCGCCACCAGCTGAGCCCCCGGGTCGGCCACAGCCGGAAGTCCAGCCTCTGAGATAAGTCCGACATCTGTCGGGGATCCGTCCGGATCGGAAAACATAGACAGCAACGCCTCGACCTCAACCGGTTTTGTATGTTCGTTCAATTCTCTGAGTTCCAGTTCGTTGATGTGCCCTTTAAGCCCTGCCGCAGACAGATAGCGGCGTACTGTACGCGCCTCTTCGACGACATATTTACGAATACCTTTCAGACGCTCCAGAACCGGTGCCGGAATGACCTCAGAGGGATCATATTCCCCCAAAGGAGACGGAATCAGATAAAGTTTTCCTTTTGCCATAGTTTTACAAAGTTACAAATTCATTTTGAATATAGCAGCGGTGAAAACAATGCTTTTTCTGTCTTTTCAAGCATATTAATAAAGAATCTCGGCAATCAATGTTCGGTTAGTAGAGGATTTTGTCTAACTTCGCACAAGAATATTCACGAATATGAACAAAAACGGGATAATCGAACTCGAAGGCATGGAATTTTACGCCTACCACGGTTGTCTGGAAAAAGAACGCAAGGAAGGAAATACTTTCATTGTGGATTTTTTCGCAGAAACCGGGCTGGAGGATGCCATGAAGTCTGACGACCTTAAAGACACCATTGACTACGGAAGGATTTATGACATCATTGCTGAGCAGATGGCCATTCCATCTAACCTGCTGGAGAATGTGGCTGGAAGGATTTCGGAATCAATACATAAAGAGTTCAAAGGCATAGCGTATTGTAAAATCAGGGTTTCCAAGAAGAATCCACCTGTGAACGGGCCTTGCGCGTGGTCAAGGGTGACAGTCACTTTTGGAGATCAAAAAAGGAGCATTTAGGATGAAGATAGCGTTTCTGACTCTTGGCTGCAAGTTGAACTACGCTGAGACTTCGACTTACGAGAGAGGGTTCGTCGCGAACGGCCTCACGGTCGTGCCGTGGGAGGACAAGGCCGATGTCTATCTCATCAACACTTGTTCGGTCACCGAGAGGGCAGAGAAGAAGTGCCGGAATGTAATCCGGAAGATGCACCGCACTTCACCTGAGGCAAGGATCATCGTGACAGGCTGTTACGCTGAACTCCGCAGAGACGATCTTCAGGCCATTGAGGGTGTCGCCCTTGTGTTCGGTGCCAAGGAGAAGTCACGTGTCGTTTCCGAGACAATGGAGCTTCTTCGTAAGAAGGACGCTGCCAGTGATGGCACAGCCATCTCTGGCGGCTCACAGGTCTCGACCAGTGAGCCATCACTTTCGGTCGCTG
The DNA here is from genome assembly GCA_934678915.1 of uncultured Bacteroidales bacterium. Lineage (GTDB taxonomy): Bacteria > Bacteroidota > Bacteroidia > Bacteroidales > UBA932 > Cryptobacteroides. The sequence continues at coordinate 5,059 of CAKUSF010000032.1, read as the reverse complement.
AGCCTGTCGAAGCGACTGCTACGGCCCTTCGGCAAGCTCAGGGACCGAAAGATCAGAAGCCGATGAGCGCGGCGGAGTATAAGGAGATCTCGAAGGAGACGATGACAGCGTTCTCTTCGGAGGAAAGAACGAGGTCATTCCTCAAGGTGCAGGACGGATGCAACAACTTCTGCGCCTACTGCACAGTTCCTTACGCGAGGGGCAATTCAAGGAATATCCCGATTTCTGAGGTTCTGGAGCAGGCCCAAAAGATAGCGAAATCTGGAATCAAGGAGATCGTCATCACAGGAGTCAACACTGGAGACTTCGGCAGGACCACAGGTGAAAGCTTCCTCGACTTGCTGAAGCGCCTGAACGATGTCGAGGGAATCGAACGTTACCGAATTTCGTCAATCGAGCCGAACCTCATCACCGAAGACATCATCGACTGGATAGCCTCCGGCACAAAGTTCCAGCCACACTTTCATATTCCCTTACAGTCAGGGTCGGACACGATTCTCAAAAGAGTCGGCCGACGCTACACTACGGAGTTCTTCACCGACAGGATCGACTACATCCGCTCCGTGATGGATCCTAAACCCGGTGACACCTCCAAACCGTTCGTGTTCTTCGGCATAGATGTCATAGCAGGTCTGCCGGGAGAGACGGATGAGCTCTTCGAGGAGACCTATTCATTCCTTAAGGACCGCGTTAAACCAGCGTTCATCCATGTGTTCCCGTACTCCCGACGTCCGGGCACTGTCGCTGCCGGATGGAAGGATCAGGTCAAAGATTCTGTAAAGACGGAACGGGTGGCAAGGCTTGAGGAGTTATGCACCAGATTGCATTCGGAATTTGTGGCGAAGAACCGGGGCAGACGCTCGCAGGTGCTTTGGGAATCCGATGTCAAGGACGGGCTGATGGGAGGCTACACTGGCAACTACATCCGCATCGAAAGGCCTTATGACCCGGCGCTTGTGAATATGATAGAAGACATTACAATCTGACATTCGTTTCGAGGAATCAGGCCCGGCTTAAAAATCAATAGACATCCTCAATTTCAAACATTTACAAAAGCAAAGACACAATTCACTAATATCATGGACAAGGCAAGGCTTACATTCTTGGGCACTGGAACCTCACAGGGGGTTCCGATCATCGGCTGCAAATGCGATGTGTGCAAATCCCCGGACGCGAAGGACAAGCGGTTCCGCTCCTCCGTGTTTGTTGAATATGGCGGGCTGAACATCCTTGTGGACGCTGGGCCGGATTTCAGGATGCAGATGCTTGCCCACGACCTTTGCCATCTTGATGCCATACTACTGACACACAACCACAAGGACCACACCGGAGGCCTTGACGATGTGCGCTCGCTCAACTACATCGACAAACGGGCAGCCGAAATCTACTGCGAGCGAAACGTCCTCAATGACCTAATAAAGGAATATCCTTACGTCTTTGCTTTTCCGAAATACCCAGGCGCCCCGGAATGGCACCTACACATTATTGACGAGAATCCGTTCTTGGTCTACCCTAACGCCAAGGACATGGAACTGGTCTGGGTTCATGATGTCGGCTACCATTACAAAATGCCGGACGGTAGGCTGATTCCGACCGGCCGCAAGTTGGAGGACATCATCGATAAGGCGGACCCGGCATCAATGGCCGCCTCGACCGGAGGAGTGGAAATCATACCGATTCGAGGGCTGCACGACAAACTGCCAGTCTTAGGATTCCGTTTCGGTGACATCGCCTACATCACGGACATGAGTTTCATTCCCGAATGCGAATTCGAGAAACTACATGGTCTCAAGCATGTGACCCTCAACACGGTAGGCTACAAGAAACATCACTCGCACTTCAGTCTTGACGAAGCCCTTGAGTTGGCCGACCGCATCGGTGCGGAACACACCTGGCTCACCCACCTCTCCCACACATTCCCCCGTCACAACCAGTTCAGCAAAGACCTCGAAGCCCTTTGCCGCGACCGTGGCATCCATTCAATCGTCCGTCCCGCCTACGACGGCCTTGTCATAGAATGATCACCTGTACATCGGCACATCACCGTTGTCGATGAGGTTGCGGAGGATGTCTAGGTAGTCGGGGGAATAGTTTTTAGAGGGGTTGTCGAACTCGGAGACGATCTCTTCGAGGGAATATTTCCCGTCTTTTCCATTGATATATTCAATCAACTTCCGCCTTGTCATCTGCTGCATGGTGCGGGCAGGGCCGGTTGCTGAGATTGCCGAAGCAACTGAGCTTGTTGTAGCAACCGGCCCTTCGGCAGGCTCAGGGGCCGGTCTTTCGGCAGGCTCAAGGACTGGAGCGGAGGCTCTACGGGCGCGGCAGATGTCACAGGTGCCGCAGTCGGTGGTCTCGGTCTGGCCGAAATAACGGAGGAGGTAGCGGGAACGGCACTCAGTGGTCTCGCTGACATATTCAAGCATTGCGGTGCTGCGGTCGTGCGAAGTTCCTTTCAGCATCGCATAGCGGGACGGCATTAGGTTGACATTGCCGGGACGGAGCCTATCATGATGAAGGACAACCACATCGGAGTGGTCGGTCGGCACATAGGTGATTACGTGAGCCAATGACAAGCGGTAGAGTGACTGCCGGAGTTGAGAGACGGTCTGGCCAGCGCGGTGAGCAACATATTCCTCATCGATCTGCTGAAGGAAAGAGAATATGCCCGTGTAACTCCGCATCAGAGCCTCCAGCACCGCCGCCTGTCCCCGATCCGCCAACTCAATGTCATACAAAGCCTTCCGGTCAACATTGATCCGCACCTTAGTCGGAATGTCAACTTCCTCTGAATATGTCAGATGCTCCGTCCGCTCAAGGTATTTGAGTGCATAAAACGCTGGAGCCCGCTGAAGGCCGAAACGCTTGCAGAAATCCTCGATCTTAAACTTCAGCTGGCGCCCGATTCCAGTGTCATAAGGAATTTCGAAGAACACGTGAAGTTTCTGGTAGATGTCCTCGATATATTCAAGTGAAGGGAAAGAGACATCCTCTATCTGCTTCGCCCTCCGCACATCGACTCCGTTCCAAAGCTGCACAGCGTACGAGCGCTTCCCATCGCGTCCCGCCCGCCCAGCCTCCTGGAAATATGCCTCCGGGCTTTCCGGAAGATCATAATGCACCACGAAACGCACGTCCGGCTTGTCAATTCCCATTCCAAAGGCGTTCGTGCAGACCATCACCCTAATCGCACCGCTCTTCCATGCCGACTGACGCTCCGCCCTTGCCTGCCCGCCAAGTCCAGCGTGGTAGAACGAGGCTGAGACTCCCTGAGCCTGAAGGAAGGCCGAAAGTTCCTCGCACTTCCGACGATTCCTCGCATAGACTATTCCTGTTCCATGAACCCCGTTGCAGATGTTCAGAATCTGGGAATATTTATCCTCTACCTGCCGCACTATGTAACTAAGGTTAGGTCTCTCGAAACCACTTTTGAGCAACAGCTTCTCCTTGAAGCCAAGACGCTCCATAATGTCCTGCGCGACCGCCTGAGTGGCTGTGGCTGTCAGAGCTATCACTGGTGCGTCAATTCGCTCTCGCAGATCTCCGATTTTAAGGTAGTCAGGTCTGAAATCATAGCCCCACTGAGAGATGCAGTGCGCCTCATCGACAACTATGAAGCAGACGTCTAAGACATCAATGTAGGACTGAAACAGCTGAGTTCCAAGCCTTTCCGGAGACAGATAGAGAAATTTGTAATCTCCGTAGGCGGCATTGTTCAGAGCAAGATCTACCTCTCGTCTGTTCATGCCGGCATGGATCGCCAAGGCCCTCACTCCCCTGTCGTTCAGATTCTGGACTTGATCCTTCATTAGAGCAATCAGCGGAGTCACGACCAGTGTGATCCCGTCTTTCATCAGGCCAGGAACCTGAAAACAAATCGACTTGCCACCGCCCGTAGGCATAATGGCCAGCACATCCTTTCCCTCAAGGGCAGCTGTGATGATCTCCTCCTGCATCGGACGAAAACCATCGTAGCCCCAATATTCTTTCAACACTTCTGACGGTGACATATTAAAAATCTTTAAACCGTTTTATTTCAACCCGTTGCGATGATTGCTGGCAAACTATTTGCAGTGTTCGGCACCGGTTAAGCAAATGTACGAAATTAATCTCTTTCTCATTTGAGTAATGGATAAAAATTCCTTAAATTTGCGGCACTTATTGAGAATAAGTTTAACTTTATAAAAACACATTTTACTATGCCTAAGATGGATTTAAGCAAGTACGGAATCAAGAATGTGAAGGAAGTCCTTTACAATCCGACTTACGAAGTTCTCTACAATGAGGAGACAAAGCCTGAGCTTGAGGGTTACGAGAAAGGTCAAGTTACTGAGCTCGGAGCTATCAACGTCATGACCGGTATCTACACCGGACGTTCTCCTAAGGATAAATACATCGTTATGGACAAGAACTCTAAGGACACCGTTTGGTGGAACACCCCAGAGTACCCTAACGACAACCACCCGATGTCAGAGAAGGTTTGGAAGGTTGTAAGGAAGACAGCCCAGCAGGAACTTTCCGGAAAGAGACTTTTCGTTGTCGATGGTTTCTGCGGCACCCACAAGGACACCCGCATGAAGGTTCGCTTCATCATGGAAGTTGCATGGCAGGCTCACTTCGTGACCAACATGTTCATCCGTCCTAAGAACCAGGAAGAGTTCGATCAGGAGCCTGATTTCGTAGTTTACTGTGCTTCTAAGGCCAAGGTTGCCAACTTCGAGGAGCTCGGACTTCGCAGCGACACCTGCGTTGCTTTCAACGTAACTAGCAAAGAGCAGGTTATCCTCAACACTTGGTACGGTGGTGAGATGAAGAAGGGTATGTTCTCAATGATGAACTACTACCTCCCACTCAAGGGCATCGCAGCCATGCACTGCTCAGCCAACACTGACATGAACGGTGAGAACACCGCCATCTTCTTCGGTCTCTCCGGAACCGGCAAGACCACACTTTCAACCGACCCTAAGCGTAAGCTCATCGGTGACGACGAGCACGGCTGGGACAACAAGGGTGTGTTCAACTTCGAGGGCGGCTGCTACGCCAAGGTCATCAAACTCGA
>CAKUSF010000031.1 GCA_934678915.1 uncultured Bacteroidales bacterium | reverse complement strand
TAATTGAACTGAGGGAATATTGTCTTGAGGTACCCAGAGAACTGGCCGAGATTAAGCTCGCAGACAATTATCTTCCGGAAACCGGAGAGGACCTCCTCTGTGTTCTTCGGCAGCGGGTCGATGAAATCGAAATGCACACGGCTGACAGTCTTCCCAGCTGCGCGGAGTTCCTCGGTGGCTGTAAGAATATGCCCGTAAGTGCCACCCCAACCGACCAGAAGGACTTCTCCGCTCTCAGGGCCGTCCACGACAAGATCCGGAATGTCAGCAGCGACACGAGCGACTTTTTCGGCTCTTTCCCTGACCATCATCTCATGGTTGGCAGCATCGGTTGAAAGCACGCCTTCATGCGTCTTCTCAAGACCTCCGACACGATGCTCAAGACCAGGTGTGCCAGCGGGCGCCCATTTTCTGGCAAGTGTCTCGGAATCCCTCTCGAAAGGATAGAACTTACTCCCATCGGCCTTGGCCAAACGAGGCTTTATGGCAGGATATTCACTCATTGAAGGAATCTTCCATGGCTCTGAACCATTGCCGAGGAATCCTTCGGAAAGAAGCAGGACCGGAGTCATGTGTTCGAGAGCTATCTTCGCAGCAGTGAATGCAGCATCGAAGCAATGTGCCGGTGAGTGAGCGGCAATCACGACCATAGGGCTCTCACCATTGCGTCCGTAAAGAGCCTCGTTAAGGTCGGCCTGCTCTGTCTTGGTAGGCAGTCCGGTGCAAGGGCCGCCACGCTGCACATCCACAACCACGAGCGGCAATTCAGTCATCACAGCCAACCCAAGAGCTTCTGATTTGAGGGACAGGCCTGGACCGGAAGTCGTTGTGACAGCAAGATTGCCGGCAAAGGAAGCACCGATTGCGCAGCATATTCCCGCAATCTCGTCCTCGGTCTGCATGGTCTTGACTCCGAGATTCTTGTGTATGGCGAGCTCCTCAAGGATCGCTGTTGCAGGCGTGATCGGATAAGAGCCACAGAAAAGAGGCCGTCCGGATTTCTCAGAAGCAGCGATAAGACCCCAAGCCAGAGCCTGGTTGCCGGTGATATTCCTGTATATTCCTTTTTCCTGAATGTCCGGGACAACTGTGTAGGTGTCAGCGACCGCCTGGATGTTAGCAGCGTAGTTGTAGCCGTCATTCACCACCTTACGGTTCGGCTCGATCATCTCAGGATGTTTCTTGGCGAAACGCCCCTCAAGATAGGTATAGACATAGTCCAACGGACGGCTGTAGATGAAGCAGGCCATTCCGAGGGTGAACATATTCCTACACTTATGGACTGAAGCAACGTCCAATCCGCTGTCTTTCAGACTCTCTTCCGTCAGCTTTGTAATTGGAGCGATGATGATGTTCCTGTCCTCTATGTGAAGTTCCTCAAAAGGATTGCCCGTAAATCCGGCTTTGGTAAGGCCGAAATCATCAAAGGCATCTTCATTGACCAGTACGGTTGCATTTCTTTTCAGCCACTTGGCGTTCGCCTTGAGAGCCGCTGGATTCATAGCCACCAACATGTCGCAAAAGTCCCCAGGGGTGTTGACCTTGTGGCTTCCGATGTGAACCTGAAATCCGGAGACACCGGCCACAGTCCCCTTAGGGGCTCTGATTTCAGCCGGATAGTCCGGGAATGTGGAAAGGCCGTTACCATAGACTGCCGACAAGTTCGCGAACAACGTTCCGGTAAGTTGCATACCGTCACCGGAATCCCCAGCGAATCTTATCACAACATCCTTAGCATCAATAACCTTATGTTGCATTTCTATTTAAGAATATTAGTGTTTAATAAAAATACCTTACAAATTAAAGCATAAAAAGCAGAATAAGCAACCTTTTCCCTGAAAAAAGATTCACGTCGTGAATATGTCCGCTCAGTGTTCATAAAAGAAGGCTTCATAAAGGCCCTGCCTTACGAATGGAACTATGCATACGAAAAAAGGGCCGGCAAAATACTATTTCATGCCGACCCTCTTTATTCTTTCTGTCTAAATTATTGCTGCTGAGCTTGAGCCTGCGCCTGAAGCTCCTTCTGGAGGTCTTCAAGAGTTCTTCCTTCAGGAATGTTCAGTGCCTTCCTTGCGTCTGGGGTAAGATCCCTGCACTGCGCTTTGTCAACATAGAGGAACTGGGAAGTCTCGAAAACAAACAGATAGCCACCGGCCTTGGCAAGTGTCTCAACCGCCTCCTGAGCCTTCTTGTAGATAGGATCCATCAGCTGCTGGTTCTGCTGCTGAAGCTCGGCTTGGATTGATTGCTGGAACTCCTGGATTCTGTTCTGGATTTCACCAAGTTCCTTCTCCTTGCTTGACTTGATGGCTGGAGTCCAAGTAGCCTGTTTCTGCTGGTACTCGTTGTACTTGGTCTGAGCCTCTTCCATCATGCTCTGAAGGGTCTCCTGAGCCTCTTTCTGAGCTGCCTGCATCTGTGTTCTGGCAGCATCTGCCTCAGGCATGAGCATCACAAGCTCATTGAAGTCAACATAAGCGAACTTCGCCTGCGCCGAAGCCGTCAGAGTAAACAACGCCATTGCGGCGATCATAAGAATCTTTTTCATTTTTATAGAATTTTATCAGTTTCGTGTCTTGTTCCTGATGCAAATGTAAGAATATTATTTAGAATTGTTGTCCGATAAGGAAGTGGAACTGGCTTCTGTTCTTCTTCTCAGGATTGTCGAAGCCGTAGCCCCAGTCGATACCGAGCAGACCGATCATCGGGAGGAACACCCTCACACCCACACCGGCCGAACGCTTGATCTGGAACGGATTGAAATTCTTGATGTCAGACCAGCAGTTACCTCCCTCAAGGAAGCCCAGCACGAAGATCGTGGACTGAGGCTGGAGGATGACAGGATAACGGAACTCCATCGTGAACTTGTCGTAGACGTTGCCGGCATAGTAGCCGTTGGAATTGTACGGAGTCACGGACCAAGGAGTAAGCGAGTAGTTCTCGTAGCCACGCAAGGCGATGATGTCGGCGCCGTAGGTGTCGTAGCCAGACATACCGTCTCCTCCGACCCTGAAGCCCTCGAACGGAGAGTAGCCCCATTTGCGGTTGTAGTAGCCAAGGTAACCGAACTGGGCGCGGCTCATGATCACGAAGTCGCCGATGACTTTAGTATAGAGTTCTCCGCTGATTTTCCACTTGTGGTACTCGATCCATTTGTAACGCTGGGCGGAAGTCCAGTTGTCGTAGTTGATGTCCTTGTAGCTGGAGACCTTAGTAGGATTGCCGTTGGCGTCAAGCGTGCCGAGATCCTTCTTCCTGAACAATGAATATGGCGGCGTGAGCTGAAGGCTGGCGCTGAAGTTCGACCCCATACGCGGATAGATCTGCTGGTCGGTGGAGTTCCTGCTCAGGCTGATTGTGTAGCTGAGGTTGTGTGACTTGCCGTCATTGAACATGAAGTAGCCGTTGATCCAGTTCTTCAGGTCGTATATCTGCCAGCTAAGGCCGTTGTACAGCACGAAGTAGTTGTCCGGCCATTTGAGTCTGGTGCCGATTCCGGCAGAGAAACCGTACACCTGCATGACCTTGTCGTTGGACAGAAGTCCGATCGTCAGATAGGAGTTGGTCTGTCTGGTGTAGTAGGCTTGGAGGTTCAGCGAGGTAGGTTTCTTCGCAAAGAGCCAAGGCTCGGAGAATCCGAAGACAAGCGATGTGTAATATGTTCCGTTAGTCTGGAAACGAAGCGACAGATTCTGAGCGTCTCCCAGAGGTACCGGTCTCCATGCATTCTTGTCAAACAGACGCTTGGTCGAGAAGTTGTTGAAGTTCACTCCGACTGTCGCCACAAAAGTGTTGGCGCCCCAACCTCCGGAGAGTTCCAGCTGGCTGGAAGGCTTCTCAGTCACGTTGTAGACAAGATCCACTGTGTTGTTCAACTGATTCGGGAGGATGGACCAGCCTTTAGAAGGATCCGCAATAGCCTCAGGATCAAACTGTCCCAAGGAAGCGATTTCCCTAATGGATCTCTCGAAATCAGTCTGGCTGAAAAGATAGCCCGGCCTCGTGGCGAGTTGCCTGCGGACAACCCTTTCATTGGTAAGGGTGTTGCCGTTTATGACGATGTTATTGAGAGTAGCCTGCTTGCCTTCCGAGATTCTCATCTCCACATCAACGGAATCTCCTTCGATGTTCAGTTCGACAGGAGTCACATTGAAGAAAAGGTACCCATTGTCTCGATAGATCTTGGAAACATCCTGATCACCTTGCTTTCCTCCGCCCAGAAGCCTTTTCTGCATCGTAACCACATCGTAAGGATCCCCTTTGCGGATGTTGAGGATGCCATTGAGCTGGTCAGTGGAATAGACTGAGTTACCGGTCCAGGATATGTTCCTGAAATAGTATTTCTTACCTTTATCAATCTTCAGGTCAATCCCTAGTCTGTCCGGAGTGACATAGTAGATGGAGTCCTTGACAATGCGAGCATCACGATAACCGGACTCGTTGAGTTTACTGATAAGGCTGACCTTGTCGTTGGGATATTCTTTTTGATTGAATTTCTTGCTATTGAAGAAGTTATACCATTTTTTCGCCTTGGTCTTCTTCATGGAACGGGACAATTTGAAGTCAGAGAAGCCCTCAGTTCCCTCGAATTTGATGTCACGGATTCTTACTTTCGTACCACGATCCACTGCGAAATTCACCTTGATTGCATTCCTTACGATGGAATCCTTTTGAGTCTGGACATCCACCTTACAATTAAGGAATCCTTTGTCTGCGTAGAAACGCTTGATGATGTCCGTTGAAGTCTTTGCAACATATTCCGAGAACTCCCCGCCTCGACGGAGACTCAGTCTCTCTTCCAAATCCTTACGCTCACCATTACGGACACCGGTAAAAAGCCACCTAGAGACCCTTGGACGCTCTTGAATCCTGATTACAAAATAAGCGGAGTCCTTGTTTTCGCTCAAATGATCCAATTCAAGGGCTACATTTTCGAAGTACCTCTGCATCCACAATCTAGACACGATTGATGAAAGGTCATCACTCGGAACAGTCACCCTGATACCCTTCTGAAGACCGGTAAGGGAGATGATCTGCTGGTCAGAAAATTGATGATTTCCTTCAACTGTCACCCCACCGACGTAGTAATTCTTAGGATGGTCATAATCAACTTCCCCGGTAACTAATGATTTTCCGACTTCCTGGCCCATGACGGGTAAAGCAACGAGAGCCAAGGCAAAGAAACACAAAATACGATATGCTTTCATCAAATAAGATTTCATTGAATTAAGATGCAAATATACGCAAGTTATTTAACTTTTCCATATCTGCGATTCCGATGAGAATATTCCTCAATCGCAGCCATGAACTCTTCCCGTCGGAAATCAGGCCACAGGGTGTCAACGAAGAGAAACTCTGAATATGCCGCCTGCCACAAGAGATAATTGCTGAGCCTTTCCTCTCCGGAAGTACGGATGATCAAGTCTGGGTCTGGGATTCCTGCGGTGACAAGATAATGACTAAAATCCTCAATCTTCACGTTTTCAAGGCCCTGAGGATCATTAGAATATTCTTTAGCCATCTTTTTGGCGGCCTGTAGGATGTCCCACTTGCCGCTATAACTAAAGAAAACCACCAAGGTAAGCAAAGGTTCCTTGCCCGGTGCTGGCTCGGTTTTATTTTCTGCCTGCCGGATTGCGTCCAAGAGTTCCGGACTCAGTCTGGAAGTGTTGCCCAAAACGCGGAACCTCACACCTTTCTTGGCAAGAGAATCAATCTCGTCAGCTATAGCTTTCAGCATCAAACCCATAAGTGAACTAACCTCTCCTTGTGGGCGCTCCCAATTCTCCTCAGAAAAAGCGAAGATTGAAAGATATTTGACTCCGGCCTCAGCAGCTGCCTCTACACAGACCCTTACGCTTTCCACTCCTTCAAAATGGCCAGCGACTCTTTCCTGGCCTCTTTGGCGTGCCCATCGACCGTTACCGTCCATGATGATGGACACATGAGCAGGGATATTCTTGTTTTCGTTCATATTCAAAAAAAAGTGTCATTCTCCGCTGTTCCGGATGTCCTCACCCCAGAACAACTTCGTTGTCAGTGCCTTTATGAAACTGGTATTTTTAAGACGAACCCTCCTAAGCGAAAACTGTGCCACCTTAACGTCAAGCGTCAACGATGGAGGCACAAGATGATTTCTGTTGTCCATCGAAAGCATGACATTCTCATCCCTTGAACGCATGGAAAGAGAGATCAAAGTGCTGTCAGGAACCACCAAAGGCCGGGCATTGAGATTATGAGGGGCTATCGGAGAGATGATCAAGACCTTCGACTCCGGAGCGCAAATCGGTCCTCCCACACTCAATGAATATGCCGTTGAGCCGGAGCTGGTGGCAACCAATAATCCATCGGCCCAATAGGTAGGCAAGGCATGCCCGTCAATGGTCACATCAATTCCAAGAAGAGCGGCTCCTGAACGATGAACAGAGACTTCGTTCAGGGTATAAGGCCAGAACTGCGGGTCGGCAGCAAGAGTTTTTGCACTTGGGACAGTCTTCAAAAGCTCACGGTCTTCTAAAAACCAGTCCTCGGACAAAAGGGCATTGCAGGCCTCTTCGGGGCTATATTCAGAAAGAAATCCCAACCTCCCTAGGTTTACGCCCAGAACGGGGATGCCGGACTCTCCAACCAACTGTGATGCAGACAGAAAGGTTCCGTCACCTCCCACGCTCAGCACCATGTCAGTACCGGAGGGGATTTTCTCGCCTCCGCTGACACCACAAAGTTCAAAAGAGCCTTTCTCCAGTCTCTCCAACATGAAAGATAGCCTCTTGTCTTTCAAGGCATCACCTTCTCTGGAATATAGCGCCAATTTCATCAATGTCTTGTTCTGGTTATAAGTCCAAATTACAAACAGATTTCAAAAATAGCACAATTCTGCTTAAAACTAAATAGAAATCATTATTTTTGTATGTTTCTTTTGTTGTAAAAACATGACAAGACTTAGTGTAAACATCAACAAGATTGCTACCATTCGCAACGCACGCGGAGGGAACATGCCTGACGTGGAAAAGGCAGCGATAGACTGTGAGAAATTCGGTGCCGAAGGCATCACCGTTCACCCAAGACCGGATGAAAGACACATCCGATACTCGGACGTGAGAGCAATAAGGCCCACTATCACAACCGAGTTCAACATTGAGGGCAATCCTATTCCCAGCTTTGTGGATTTGGTGCTCGAAGTCGTTCCGGATCAAGTTACGCTTGTACCGGACGCCCATGACGCCATCACCTCCAACGCGGGATGGAACACAATTGACAACAAAGATTTTCTCACCGACATCTGCGCAAGATTCAAGGACAAGGGAATCCGCACTTCAATATTCATTGACCCTTCACCGAGAATGGCTGAGGGGGCATTGGCTTGCGGTTGCGACAGAGTGGAACTCTACACTGCCGACTATGCCGCAAACTATCCTTCGGGCCCTGAGAATGCAATCAAGCCCTATCTTGAGACGGCCAAAGTCGTCCGCGAACTTGGTTTGGGGCTGAATGCGGGCCACGATCTAAGTCTTGAAAATCTTGAATATTTCATAAGAACAATCCCTTGGACGGACGAAGTTTCCATCGGCCACGCGATTATCTGCGATGCTCTCTACATGGGACTTGAGAAAACAATCCAAGCGTATCTGTCAAAGATTAAGATTTTTTAGCTACATTTGTAACCTTGAATATTATTAAATACAAAATAAAATGAAACAAACACCACTGATTATCAGCGTCATAGCCCTCATCGCTGTGGCCGCTCTCGGAATTATCCAGCTCACTTCAAACGGTAACGGCAAGAAAAAGGCCACCTCTGGTGAAGTCGCTCAGGCCACCGCACAAGCCGGTTCTATCGTATGGTTTGACCTTGACAGAGTTCTTGACGAATACGACATGGCTAATGACCTAAGATCAGTTGTGGAGACCAAAGTCCAGAGCATTCAGGAAGAAATCACAAGGCGCGGCAACAAGCTTCAGAGTGATGTAAACAAGTTCCAGTCTGATCTTGACAAGGGTCTTTTGGTACGTTCAGTGGCCGAGCAGAGAAACATCAAGCTTCAAGAGCAGCAGAACAATTTCAACAACTACGCTGCCCAGAAACAGCAGGAGATTGCTAAGGAGCAGCAGGTCATGATGAATCAGATCGGTGATGCCATCAAAACTTTCCTTGACAAATTCAACGAAGAGCATCAGTACGCAATGATTATTGCCACCCAAGGCAGTGTGCTTCCAGCTCCAGTTGCTGCTGGAGATCCAGATTTGGATGTGACTGATGCGATTCTTGCAGGGCTCAACGACGAGTACATCCAAAGCAAGGGCAAGAGTGGAAAGGCTGCCGCCTCAGCGACAGGAAGCGAGACTAAAACCGAGTAGGTTTTGCGAATAGCTCTTCTGTCTTGCTTCTACCCTTTCAGAGGAGGGATTTCTCAGTTCAATGCAAGTTTATTCTTGGAACTGAGCAAAAGTCATACTGTCAAGGCTTTCAATTTCAAGAGACAATACCCGGAATTCCTCTTCCCTGGTAAGACACAGTATGTCACAAAGGATGATGATGCCGTACCCATCGAGAGCGAAGCTCTGTTGGATACGGCTAATCCGTTGACTTATGGACGGACATACCGAGCAATCCGGGACTGGAAACCGGATCTTGTGCTCATCAGCTATTGGATGTCTTACTTTGCTCCATCCTTGGGGTACATAGCCAGAAGGCTAAAGAAACGCTGTAAAGTCATTTCTATCCTCCACAATGTCATTCCGCACGAGCCTAAATTCTTCGATGCGCCTTTGACAAAGTACTTTCTTTCTGGATGCACAGGAAATGTCACACTTTGCGACGAGGTGTCCGAGGATCTTCACAGATTGTCTCCAAGCGCTCTGAATGTCACATTGTTCCACCCTATCTACGGGCATTTCGGAGAGAAGATGCCTAGGGAGAAGGCCGAGAAACTCCTCGGTCTGACTCCCGGAAAGAAGAATCTTTTGTTCTTCGGGCTAATCAGATCCTATAAAGGTCTGGACATTTTACTCAAAGCATTCGGGAAACTTGATGACAGCTATCAGTTGATTGTTGCCGGAGAGCCGTACGGTTCGTTCGAGAAGTACCAAACAATTATTGACGCTTCACCTGCGAAGGACAGGATTAAGTTGTTCACTCGCTACATCAAAGACTCTGAGGTTAAAGATTTCTTCTCTGCAGCTGATTTAGCCGTACTGCCTTACAGATCCGCCACTCAAAGTGGAATAAGCGCTATCGCCTATCATTTTGAAGTACCGATGGTCGTCACCGATGTCGGAGGCCTACGCCAGTCAATCGGAGATTGTGGCACCGGACTGGTCGCTCAGGAAGCTGACCCGGATTGCATCGCAAAAGAAATCCAGACATATTTCTCAGATGCCAATCTTAAGATACTCTGCATAAACTCAATCAGAGCCGAGAAAGAACGGCTCTCATGGAAATCATTCAGCCGGAAACTGCTGGATTTTTCAGACAATCTCTACAGAATACGATGAAGCACTGCTTGACAGTTTCAGTGGCCATATTGTGCCTGTCTGCTTTCCTTGGGATTAGGATGGCAGCTCAAGAATACTCCGCCCCACAGGTCGTGGTTTCCTCCGAAAAAGTTCGGTACGATGGCAAAGTCTATTACTCGCACGTGGTGCAGGAACGCCAAACATTGTATTCCATCTGCAAAGCCTACAATGTCACCCTGCAAGAGATTTACGATGCCAATAAAACGCTGAATCTTGAGACCGAAGGATTAAAGAAAGATCAGATTCTACTTATTCCAATAGCGAAAGGGACTGTGCCGGAGACAGAAGTCAAGGAGCCACAAGTGAAGGAGCAGAAAGAGGACTATGACTTCTTCATTCACAGGGTTAAATGGTTTGAAGATCTCAACTCTATAGCAAAGAAGTACGGAATCCCTAAAGAGGCCATCATGGGTATCAACAGGATGACATCCGAAAAAGTTCGCAGAAAAGACGAGATCAAGATTCCAATCCATCCAGAGAAGTGGGGTGCTTACAACTCCGAAGCTATTGCCTCAGAAGAGCACGAAGGGAAAGCCACAGACAGTAGGGCTGACTCCACAGGAACGGAAGACTCGCAGTCCGAAGGAATATTCGACAAATTGTTTTCGAAAGACAAGCGGATCAGCATGACTCTTCTTCTGCCTTTCAACACATCAAAAAAGGCTGATGTTCAGATGATGGACTTCTACAGTGGTGTACTTCTCGCAACAAATGACCTTGGCGCGGATGGCAGAAAAATAGAGCTAAACGTCTATGACGCAGCCAGCAGCGCAATGCCAGTCACTGAGGAGAGATTCGCTGAAAGTGATTTCGTCATCGGCCCAGTGTCCAACTCAGACATTGCAAAAGCAGTCAACGCTTCCAAGGGAAAGACATGGATTGTCTCCCCACTGGACCCAAGGGCTGAAAGCATTGCCGACACAATTCCTAACGTGATCCAAGCTCCTGCTCCGACAAGAGCCCAGATTTCAGACATGGCAAAATGGATACGTACAGATTTGAGCGACAACGACAAACTAATCGTAATTACTCAGAAAGGGACGGCTGTCAGCGGCTATTCAGCTAATGTACTGAATGAGTTACATAACTCCGGACTCAATCATTCTGACATTTCGTTCAATCTTCTTGAGGGCAGGCAAGTCATGGAACGCATCGCAAGAACCATGACAGAGACAGGAACCAATCGAGTCGTGATTGCGTCAGACAGTAAAGCATTTGTCATCGAAGTAATCCGACTGCTTTACCTGATTTCCAGCCAGAAAAAAGAGATTGTCCTGTACAGTACCTCAAAACTTAGGACATACGATGAAATTGATGTCGAGCAACTCCACACTCTCCGCCTTCATGCAAGCGTGTCCTACTACGTTGACTACGATTCACCACAGGTGCAAGATTTCTTGATGAAATACCGCGCGCTCTTCGGCACAGAACCGAGCCGCACTGCCTTCCAAGGCTATGATCTCATGAAATTCTTCTCTTCAATAACCAACGAATATGGCAAAAGATGGGACAGGGCATCATCATTGAAAGGTAGTGGGATGCAATCAGAGTTCAATCTTGTGAGGACAGCATGCGGTGGCTACGTCAACGAAGCGGTTAGAAGGATAGTCTATAATCCAAACTATTCAGTGACTCTCAAACGATAGACAAATTACTTGACTGAAAGCAAGACTTTTGCATTCTCCACAGCAGCTGGAGTAATGCTGCTGCCACTTAGCATTCTTGCAATCTCCATCACCCTGTCTTGCCCTTCTAGGAGTCGCACTGAGGTCTTAGCTTTGCCAAGCACATCATATTCTTTTTCAACGACATAATGGGCATTGCCCTTGGCAGCGACCTGTGGGAGATGGGTTATCGCGAAAACCTGCATGTCATGTCCCATAGAGCAAATCATTCTACCCATCTTGTCGGCCACGCTTCCAGACACTCCTGTGTCAATCTCATCGAAAATCAGAGTAGGCATGTTCATAAACTTGGCCATCATAGCCTTGAGACAGAGCATCAAGCGTGACAATTCACCTCCTGAGGCACATTTGGCAACATCAAGCGGAGTGTTTCCAGATGCTGAGAAAAGGAAACGGACAGAATCAGAGCCAGAGGATGACAATTCAACTTCGCACAATTCAACAGAAAAGACAGCATGTTCCATCTCCAACGAGTGTACAGATTCAGTAATAGCATTGGAAAACGGCTCCAAGGATTTTTGTCGTGACTCATGGAGTTGTCGGGATATTCTTTCAACATACTGCCTTTGGGCCTCGATTCCTGATTCAAGTTCAGACTTTCGCGTTTCCAATGACGAAGAATCCAAAAGGGAGGCCGACAAGGCATCTCGTTTGGCAATCAACTCTCCGACTGTGGAAGCAGAATAACTCCTTAAAAGATCATACAGAAGCGAGAGACGTTCATCCACCGAGTCAAGACGCTCTTTAGAAAGTTCAATTTTAGAATTGATGCTAGAGACGTCCTCAAGGATGTCCTCAAGTTCCGTGCGCGCACTTTCAATCCTTTCGGCTAGCGAGGATGCCTCTGGTACAAAACCGCTGATCTTTTCGAGCATCTTTTGCGCCTCCTTAAGGGAGGAGGAGACTGGAAGGCACTCTACATTAGGATCTGACGGACAGAATAGTTCCATGACTCCGGAAAGATTTTCTTTAATCTCCTCTGCATTAGACAATTGCCTTTGCTCAGCCTCAAGAGACTCAATTTCGCCATCACTTAGATGGGCATCTTCCAACCGTTGCCACCTCGCCTGGGTGTAGTCTCTCTCTTCCTTCAGGCTCGACAATTTGCCAGAGACAACTTCCAACTCTTTTTCCGAAGCCTTGTAAACCCTATAGGCATCTGAACATTCTTCAAGAAGAGACTCATTGCCTGCAAAATGATCAAGCATGGAAAGCTGGAACAATCTGTCAGACAACAATAGGGTCTGATGCTGTGAGTGAATGTCCACCAAACGTGAGGAGATGCTTTGAAGCACCTGAACACTTACAGGGCAATCATTGATGAATGATCGTGAGCGTCCGGACTTATTGACAACCCTTCTGATGGTTATCTCTCCCCCATCTACCTCAACATCGTTCTCTTCCAGAACAGTACTGATTACTAAGTCAGAGGACGGTATGGCAAAAACCGCCTCAACAACGCAATTCTCTGCAGAGTCACCGATCACGGAAGCATCTGCCTTTGTCCCAAGAAGCAACGACAGTGCTCCCAAAAGGATGGATTTACCCGCACCAGTCTGGCCGGATATAATAATCAGACCCTCTGGAAATTCGACATCCAGAGAGTCTATCAAAACATAATTTCTAATCTGAAGGGACTTAAGCATAGCCCCGAATGCTACTCAGCGTCGGAATTGTTTTCCTTGGCAGGACGAACTGGCATTCCCTCGTCACTGCCTGAACCGGCCATTCTATAATAAAGTTCACCGTCCTCGAACTCGGAGATGGCGATAAGATCCGGCTTCGGCAATTTCTCATAGTACTTAGAGATTTCAATCTGCTCACGATTCTCAAAAACCTCATCCATCGTGTCACGATCAGTACGGAAATCCTCCAACTTCTTAGCGAGCTCTTTCTTCTCTGCCAGAGCAATCTGATTAGCTCTCTTGTAAAGAAGTACTACTGTCTCATAGATGTTGCCTGTCGGCTCTGCAAGATACTTGATGTCCCTGGTAATTGTGTTTGAAGGGACTTTCTTTTTAATATCCATATTCTTAAATAATTTCCTGTCTAAATAATGTACGTTGGCTACTCTTGGGATTGTTTCAATACTTTTTTTCTTTCTCTGTCAAAGTCTTTTTCCTTCGCTCCCAGATCTTCTTCAGCCCCAGTGTAACGCCCAAGGGCCTTTTGAGCCCTACGGTACATGACATCCAACTCTTTTCTATACGGAGATTCAGGGATCTCGCCTATAAAATTATAGTAGTCATCAACGAAAGTCATGTAGCGTTCCTTCTGTTTGTCCTCAACACTCAAAAAAGCATACTTGTAGGAAGACATTGCGATGTAGTAAAGAATGTCCTCACGATAGATGTTCTCGGCATCATCTTTAAGAATATTCCTAAAAGCGAGCCTGGCGGCCTTGTAGTCCTCCATTCTGTAGTAAAGTCGAGCATTCTCGTAAGCTTTCTTGTCAAGCCTGTCATTCAGTTCTTTCAACATCCTGCGGCAAATCGCAGAATGGCTGTTGTCCGGATTCTCGATCATGTACTGACTGATGACACTGATCGCATTTTGAGTCGGAACCTGATCCAACTCGTAGCGCAGTGTGGAGCGATAAAGACAGTCGATTCTAAGAAAAGCGGCCTCCTCAGCGAACGGGCTGCGTGGAAAGTTCGTAAGGAATTTTGTAAAATTGGTTTCGGCTGTGTAGTAGTCTTTGAAACGGTAGTTGCTCAACCCCCAATAGTACTGAACAGTGTCGTCCCTGTCAGTGCCACTGGTCAAGACAGACATTGATTCAAACAATTGCGCGGCCTTGCTATACTTGCCATGATTGAAGTAGTCAAAGGCTGCAGCATATTTGGCATCCACATCATTTCCGTTCAAGAGAGCTTCATATTCCGATTTGCAGGATTGTAAGGAGAACACCACCGCAAAAACGGCAAAAGCAAACTTCAGAGTAGTCTTTAGCATATCAAAATCAGTACATTAATAATCAATGTGACAAAAGGAATTTTTCCGCCTCCAAAGCAGCACAGCATCCCGATGCAGCAGCTGTGATTGCCTGTCGGAATCGAGGATCCTGAACGTCTCCAGCTGCAAACACTCCCTCAACATTGGTTTGGGAAGTCTTGCCATCAGTGACAATATAGCCGTTCTCGTCAGCCTCAATGTATTTCTTGAATATGTCCGAGTTCGGATGGTGCCCAATGGCTAGAAAAAGTCCATCGACCTTGACATCAAAAACCTTACCATCTTTGTTCTGCACCCTGACTCCTGTCACTCCGGACTCATCTCCAAGGACTTCCTGAGTGTTACAATTCCAAAGAATTTCTATGTTCGGTGTGTTCTTAACCCTTTCCTGCATTGCAACGGAAGCCCTGAATACATCCCTGCGGACAATCATATAGACTTTATGACAGAGGTTTGCAAGATAAGTCGCTTCCTCACAAGCCGTGTCTCCTCCACCGACAACTGCCACATCTTTCTTTCTATAGAAAAAGCCATCACAGGTAGCGCAGGCACTAACTCCCATTCCGCGGAATTTCTGTTCCGATGGAAGTCCCAAATATTTTGCAGTGGCCCCGGTTGCAATGATCACGGTTTCAGCTTCCAGTTCGATCTCGCCATCTACTGTGACGCGGAAAGGGCGTGTTGAGAAGTCGGCCTCAGTCACCGTTCCTCTTCTGATGTCTGCACCAAGGCGTTTGGCTTGAGCTCTCATCCCATCCATCAACTGGTTCGCATCAACGCCATCCGGAAATCCCGGAAAATTTTCCACGATTGTCGTTGTCGTCAATTGTCCACCGGGCTCCATTCCTTCATAAAGGACTGGATCAAGGGCGGCTCTGGAAGCGTAAATCGCAGCTGTGTAGCCAGAAGGGCCGCCTCCTATGATTAAGCATCTAGTCTTTTCCATTTTGCAAGAATATTCTTAATCTACAAATATAGCCATAATTCGTGATTACCCAAGCGACCGAGACCGTCAGAATATAGTTTTTCAAGATCAATAGTGATTGTTTCTTGGAATTTTTATAAATTTGTACAATTACATGTTGCAAATAACAAAGAATTAAGGTACTGATGGAGAAAAACAACAAGGCACCTACAATTGAAGAATTTCGAGAACTATTGAAAAAGAAAGGGTTGAAGATAACCCCGCAAAGAATTGCAGTTCACGAAGCTATGCTTAAACTCGGTCACGCATGCGCTGACATGGTGACAGAAGAAATAACCTCGACAAAAAAAGCAAAAGTGACGGTTGCTTCGGTGTATAACATCCTTTCGCAGCTTTCTCTTCTTGGAATATACCATCACCGGCTCAGTGAAAACAACAAAATGTACTTCGATGTCAACACCTTCAAGCACTTTCACCTTTACGACACTGTCAGCCATGTGTATTCCGATGTGATTGACGATGAACTATATTCCATAATTGAAGGGAAACTGCTCGCCCGTCGCTTCAAAGGCTACAAGATTGATGGCATTGATGTGCAAATCTTGGCACATCCTTCGACAAGAATAAAGAAATGAACTTGGAATATTCTTGAAACCTTTCAGGATATAACGAAATCATAACACATATTCAATAGGCAATGAGACATTTAACCATCACTCTCCTCCTGCTTTTGTCGGCAGGAATGCTCCACGCCCAAGACAGTCGTGAATATTCCGTAAAACATCTTGTGTTCCCAGAGGGTTGCTCGCTTGAGGAAAAGGTAAGCCTTGCGGCAAGGCTTGTTCCTTCCAAAGAACAATTCGACTGGCAGAATCTTGAACTTACGGCATTCCTTCATTTCGGGATGAATACTTTCACCGGGCGCGAGTGGGGTGACGGCAAGGAAGACCCTAGCATATTCAGCCCTACCGATTTTAATGCAGATCAATGGATTAGAACCTTGAGCCAGGCCGGGTTCAAAATGGCCATTCTAACGGCTAAACACCATGATGGCTTTTGCCTATGGCCTACCAAGACCACAACTCATTCTGTAGCTTCGGCCTCATGGAAGGGAGGGAAAGGAGATGTCGTGCGCGAAGTACGAGATGCTTGCACAAAATATGGGATGAAATTCGGGGTTTACCTTTCTCCATGGGACCGCAATGCACCTTGCTACGGAGACTCCCCTGCCTACAACAAGTTCTTCATTACCCAACTCACTGAATTGCTTTCTGAATATGGTGAGGTAGATGAAGTTTGGTTCGATGGGGCGAACGGTGAAGGGCCGAACGGACGCGTACAAGTCTACGACTGGGACTCCATCCTGAGTGTCATTCGGACGCTTCAGCCGCATGCAGTGACTGCAATCATGGGGGATGACGTGCGTTGGGTAGGAAACGAAAGCGGCAAGGGGCGCGAGACCGAATGGAGTGCCACCGTGCTGACCCCGTCATCGTACTCAAGGGCTGACAAGAATAACGGGCAGTTAAAAATCAACAACTTGTCCAAAGATCTCGGTGGAAGGGGCATGATAGAAAAAGCCTCCGAGATGTTCTGGTACCCGTCAGAAGTGGATGTCTCCATCCGTCCGGGGTGGTTCTACACAGCTGCACAAGACAGCAAAGTCAAAAGTCTCAAGGAATTGGTGGACATCTATTTCCAATCAGTAGGACGCAACTCAGTGCTGCTGCTTAACATTCCTCCGGACAAAAGAGGCCACATACACGAAGTCGATTCGGCTAGGCTTCAGGAGTTGTCCGGCTATCTGAACCGAACATTCAGTAATGATCGAATCCGGAAAGGAGAGAGGCTATGGGACGCTGTTCCTGGGGACGAGCGTGAGTATCGGTTGAAGAAAAACTCGCGAGTAAACGTTGTGATGCTTCAGGAAGACATCACTCGTGGACAGAGGGTCGAGTCATTCGTTGTGGAAGGCTTGGAGGGCAGCGACTGGAAATTCCTTTGCGATGGAACGACAATCGGTTACAAACGTCTTGTCCGTTTTCCTGAATCAAATTTGAGGGCCCTCCGAGTACGCATCACAGGGTCTAGGACGGAAGCTCATCTTTGCCGTGTAGGTGCCTTCCTCGCTCCTGAGGTCGCAGGCATGCTAAGCAAAGCAGACTGGAATGACATACCACGTGAAAACTGGATTGTAAAAAGTACGAACCCTTTAGTCTTGGATTTAGGCAAAGACTTAACACTAAGGAATTTAACTTATGCTCCATCGAAAAGCAGAACTGGGGATGAAATGGCATTCCGTTTCAGTTTCGATGTAAGCAATGACGGGGTTCGATGGAATACAGTCATAAAAGAGGGAGAGTTCAGCAACATTATGCACAACCCTGTTCCCATGACCGTGTCTTTCGGTTCCTCAGCAGAATGCCGTTATGTTCGGATTTGTGCCACGACTGTTGATGGCCAGTCTGCGGAAATCCGCCCGGAAGAGATAGGCTTCAGCGTTAAAAACAGCCAGTAGCATCATCTTGAATATTACTTTTCAACCTTAAGGCATAGCTCATGATTTACAAAAAGTTGCTAATTTTGATAGCTTCGGCTTTGGCCGCCACATCATATTCCTACGCAGAAGATAACGACTTCGGCAACTGGTACGTTGAAATGATCGGACTAGGCTCGACAAAGAGGGCTCTGCCATTTTGGAGTCATACCAATAAAGGTGGCGTCTATCCAGAGACTTCTGGAGGATTGTTGAGAGGAGGAGTAAAGGGAACTGGTTATATAAGCAATTCGTTTCGGTTGGATTGGGGAATAGGATTGGCCGGTTACGCTGCTGCGGAGGGAAATGAAGAAG
This sequence comes from uncultured Bacteroidales bacterium, assembly GCA_934678915.1. Taxonomy (GTDB): domain Bacteria; phylum Bacteroidota; class Bacteroidia; order Bacteroidales; family UBA932; genus Cryptobacteroides. The sequence goes on along the minus strand of CAKUSF010000031.1, from coordinate 1,447 downwards.
TGCACAACTGCGATGGCAAAAGTCTCCGTGGGATGGTTCAGGAACTCTATGTTGGGGCAGGATGGAAAAAGCTGAATCTTGACCTAGGAATACGTAGGCGGGCAACCGAGTTCGAGGGACTTTCGGTAACAGGTGGGAATCTGATGTGGACTGACAACTCGTTGAGTTTTCCTGGCTATCGTCTACATTCTGAGTGGGTAAGCGTGCCTTTCACCAAGAATGTACTTGCATTTAGGTTCGACTTCGGGGACTATGGACTTTGGGACAATCGGTACGTAAAACACACCCTACTCCACAATCAGGCTTTGTACTTTAAGCTGAACATAAGCAAGAGATTGTCTTTTACTGGTGGCTTGGATCTTTGGTCACAATGGGGCGGAACTTCTCCTGATCATGGAAAACAGCCACAACGGTTCTCCGACTATCTTAAGATTATGGTGGCGGCTAGTGGAGGAGATGGAGCAACGACCAGCGATCAGATCAATGCTTTAGGCAATCATCTTGGGCGCGAGTTGCTCCGCCTTGATCTGGATCAGGACAGGTGGCATCTGACCTTCCAACATGACAGACCTTTCGAGGATGGCTCCGGTGTAGGTTTCCAGAATTTTCCAGATGCTGTCAACACCTTGCATTTTTCTTTCAAAGACAAAGACCGGTGGGTCAGCGACGTGCTTTTGGAGTACATCTACACAAAATGGCAGTCAGGGACGCGGCATGACAGGCCGGCCACAGAAGAGGAACTGAAAAGGAATCCTGACAAGAAGGTTTACATTGTAGGTGGCTGCGACAATTATTTCAACAATGGTGAATATCAGTCCGCATGGACTTACAATGGGCGTTCGATAGGGCTTCCTCTTTTCACTCTTACCCCTAAGGATGAGAATGGGATCACCAAGGGAGTGTCCAACAACAGAATCATCGCTTGGAATGTCGGTCTGGGAGGTAAAATATTCAGAAAAGTTCCCTACTTATTGAAAGTTACATACAGTAAGAATTTCGGGAAGTACAGCCAATCAGACCCGTTCTATGATTCGGCCCCAAGGCAAGTTTCAGGAGCATTCGAGCTTACATTGCCTAAACGCGTAATCGGCAACACAACCCATCTCAGCATCGGTCTCTACGCAGACAAAGGCTCCCTTTACCCCGACACCGCAGGCATCACCCTCCGTCTTGGCTGGGGAGGAGCACTCCACCGCTAAGCAACGCCAGATCACTGAATTTCTGTCAGCCATGCCTATCGGAGCGAAGCGACCGAAGGGGTTTCGGGGAATCCTTTCCCCGTGCCCCTCTGGGGCTGTCACGTCAGTGACTGGGGGTTGGATTGCGCATCCCAACAAGTAAGGCGGAAGACATTTCTTCCGCCTTACTTGTTGGGGTGCGATGTGGGGCTCGAACCCACGACACCCAGAACCACAATCTGGTGCTCTACCAACTGAACTAATCGCAC
>CAKUSF010000030.1 GCA_934678915.1 uncultured Bacteroidales bacterium | reverse complement strand
GTTGGCTAGCGCACTACGTTCGGGACGTAGGGGTCGTCCGTTCGAGTCGGATCATCCCGACAAAGAGTTGGAACTTTCGTTCCAACTCTTTGTCGTATTACCTTCTTCCCACTTTCGTTCCTACCAGTTGTCGTATTCAGTGCTAATTGAGATATAGAAAGTCATTTCCAAATTTTGGTAACGTGCAAAATTTGGAAATGACTTTCTACATCTCTTAACAACCTCGAATAAAAACCCGGATTAGTCAGTATTAGGATCAATACCACGATGCCAGAAACGAGACGTAATGTCTGTCAGAGTAAAGGCGTCAGCAGAATGAGTTACTTTATAGAGACGCTGATTGGTAGTTTTGGAGTTCAGTGGCCCGAAAGCCTCAATGTAAGGCCCGACCTTCACATAATCAAATACCTCAAAAATTCGATCCTCGACAGAAGTACGCCCTGAGTACAACGCAACCGCAAGTCCGAGAGCCTTTGCATGACACGCCAGACGGACAAGAGCATCCTGATCTTTTCCTTCTCCAAGAAAAAGGAAGCAATCCACCCCAAAATTGTCTGCCACTAGATGGTCGATGACCTCATTTGTCAATTCCACACCTACGTCAGTTTTCAAATATGGAGAATGACATCCTAAACAATTACCTTGGCAGTTACTAATGTCAACCGCCAAGGTAACTCTATCTGGAATCTCTTCGATGACAACGGAGGTCATCTCAGGAACATATTTGATCATCCTTTTGCCGCCTCCTCCTTAGCCTTGGACACACCATCGTGGTTGTAGAATCTGTGAGCAGCCTCAACCTGGCGCATCTCGCTAAACGAGGACACACGTTTAAGGTAGCCAATCACGCGGGTAAGATAGTCCAAATTGTGGCTTCCACACTTAGGACAAACCTCAAGGGTGTCCTTGCTGATGTAGCCACAGTCATTGCAGACAGTGTTGCGGCAGTTAAATGTGAAGTAGTTGGTGCCATAATGCGCAGCCGTCTTGAGCAACTGACGATACTGATCTTTGGACAAGTGCTCAGCGACATTCATGTGAAGAGCCGAGCCACCGTCAAGGTGCTTGACATATTCATTGCCATGGAGCTTAAACTTGTCGATCATCGAAAGCGAATCATCCTCCGGATTGTAGAAGTACGAACTGTACATGTTGTGCTTCGGTGAGACATAGAATCCGTCCTTCTGATCCCATTTGTAGTTCTTTCCGGAAAGATTCTCCCCTGGGACAAATTCCGTGTTGAACATCGTGTCGGAAGTCTTGTCTTTCTTGTTGGACCTGTTTATCGTCTCCAGAATGACATCCACGAACTCGTTGTACTCCGGATTAGGACTAATGGTCAGTCCAAGGAACTCGGCAGCGTCAGTCAAACCATTAACTCCAATTGTGAGATACTGTCTCTTCATGTCAATGAATCCGGCCTGATAGACATCCAGCATGTGGGCTGCGAGGAAGTCTTTGATTATCTCATTGAAAGCCTTTTGGTATTTGTGAACCCTTTCCGTTTCCTCAGTCACGGCAGCACGAATATATTCATAGAGCTGATTTTTGTCATAGTCAGCTCTTGTCAGCGCTTTGGAGCCATCCACTACAATTCCCTTCTTCTCAAGGAAATAGCGTCTTGTCGCCAGCTGAATGAGCCTGTTGAGATTAATGGTCATCACTGATTTAGAGCCGGTTGAGACGGAAGCCGTTCCCATTGAATATTGATGGGTGGTGTGATTGTGCGACTCATCGGCCTTGTCCAATTCAGTGATAGAGTTCCTCAAGCGGCAGCAACTCGCAAGACTGTCTGGACTGTCGGACAGGTAGCAGAAGAAACTGTGCCCCTTAGACCACATCTCAGCCGTGAAGTCAGCATATTCCTTATCTATAAAATCATCTTTGCCATCGGTCAGAAGAGCCATCGTCTCGACAGGGAAAGTCAAGATATAACGGTTCCTTTCCTCGTTGAACCAGTTCATGAAATGCTTTTGAAGCCATGAAAGTGTCTCCCACTTCGGCTCGGTTCCGTCAGGGAAGCGGAAATCACCGAAGACGCCACGGAAATAGCTCTCATCGAAGTAGCTGATGTTCCAGAACACAGTTTGATAACCACGATTGCCCGCTGGCATATTCATAGAATGAACGACTTGCTGGAAATAATTATCGATAACCTTTACGAGAGTTCTCTTCTTGGCATTCATTTCCACAACTTCCTCAAGGTGATCAAGGTAGTCATCACCATAGTCCTTACGGATGAAATAGTCCAAGTACATCAGGAACTCCGGAGTCGCAACCGCTCCCATGAATTGGGATGAGATTGAATATACCAGATTGATGAACTCTCCGCAGAAAGACTTTAAATCCGTTGGAGCTACGGAAACACCTCCAAGCTTGATCAAGCCATCCACAAGGAAAGGGTACATCGTGATTGCGACACAATAAGGATAGCCTGGAGTTCCGCTCTCATCATGCTTGTAAAGGACATGACTCTCAAGATCCTTGATGTACTGGCTCGCTAAAGAGCGTCCGTAAAGGGCCTTAATCTTGTCCTTCATGATGTAGCGATTCTGCTTGATGTTGTTTTCTTTGTAGAGTTCCTGGCCAAGGGTCACGATGTTTTTGCGAGTGACATTGGCGTTCGCATCGAACTTGGATCCGGTGGCAGCATTGGAGGCAGCGATGTAGTCACGGATGAAGTCACGCTTTTTACGAAGATCAAGACCGGCATCGAACTTCTCAATGTACGCCACGGCCACCTTCTTGTTGATTGACATCAGACTTTCTTCGACTTGGCGTCTGATCTCACGACTGGTGATCTTGTCGTAAATGTAGAGATTCTCCGCTATAGAGACGACTACAGCCTCAGGGCATTCCTCCCCTGCCGTCTTGTAAGCCTCGCGTATGCCGTTCATCAGTTTGACCTTGTCGTACTCTTCATAGGAGCCGTTGGTCTTGCGTACAGTCACATCCATATTCAGTAATTTTTATTTCGTAAGTATTGAGAAGCAGTTTTGTCGGCCATAAAGTCGGTCCGAACCCTAAACTTGGGAGTCGAACCGACTTTCACAAAGATAGCAGATAATTCGGCCTTATGGGCAAAATAATCGCTAAAGTTATTAACAATTGCGTAACTTTGTTGTTAATTCATTACGCAACAATTGGTTAGAGGAAGATATATTTTAGAATTACTAAAATTGACAAAACATACATAAACCATCCAATCTTCTTGGCCCTACCTGTGCAAATGTTAAGGATAACATAAGAAACAAGACCAAGGAGAATACCATTGGAGATTGAATATGTCATCGGCATAAGAATCATCGTCAGGAATGCAGGGATGGATTCTGAGAAATCATCCAGCGGAATATCCTTGATAGGGCTGAGCATGAATAGTCCCACGAAGACTAGAACAGGACAAACAGCGGAACCAGGGATAGCGGTGAACACTGGGGCGAAGAAGAGAGCCAAACCAAAGCAAGCCGCAACGGCAAATGCTGTAAGACCTGAACGGCCACCTTGTGCAACTCCGGAAGCACTTTCAACATAAGTAGTAACAGTGCTGGTTCCGAGGCATGCACCGGCAACGGTTCCGATAGCATCAGCCATGAAGGCCTGATTCATCCGGATTGGTTTACCCTCCTTGTCAGTCATGTTAGCCTTCGTCGTGACACCCACGAGGGTTCCAATCGTGTCGAACATGTCCACAAATAGGAAAGTGAACACAACAACGAGCATGTCAAGGCTAAAGATCTGCGTGGTGTCGGTAGTGAACTGGCAGAAGATAGGTTTCATGGAAGGTGGAGTGTCAACAAATCCTTGGAACTGGGTGATACCCATAGGAATGCCGATGACAGCGGTCGCAATGATACCGATCAGAAGGGCACCAGGGACATTAAATATCACGAGAGCGCCAGTGATAACGAGGCCGATGACTGAAAGAAGTCCGGCACCGCTGGTGATGTCTCCGAGGTTCACGAGGGTAGCAGGATCGTCAACCACGATACCGCCACTCTTGAGACCGATGAGGGCAATGAACAGGCCGATACCAGCTCCAATGGCTTTTCTTAACGAAAGTGGAAGAGCATTGACAATAGCCTCGCGGACACTTGTCAGCGTGAGTATTATGAATATTATACCTTCAATAAGGACAGCGGTCAGTGCAAACTGCCAGCTGTAGCCCATTCCCAGACAAACCGTGTAGCAGAAGAAGGCGTTCAAGCCCATGCCTGGAGCAAGAGCGAACGGTAGTTTGGCATAAAATGCCATCACTAGAGTCGCAAGAATCGCTGAGACAGCTGTGGTGGTAAAGAGAGCATTCTTGTCCATTCCGCAGTCTGCCAGAATTGATGGGTTGACGGCCAGAATGTAGGACATAGCAAGGAAGGTGGTGATACCAGCGACAATCTCGGTGGATACCTTCATCTTGGACGGATCGAATCCGAACAGTTTGGTCAACCAGCTCTTAGGCTCGGCTGCCTGTGAATTTGTTTCTGCCATTGTCTTGAATTGTTAAGTGTCGTTGAATGCTAGAAAACCCACTTGGTACCAAGGCAAGGACGTACGAAGAAACCCTTTCCTGTACCAAAGTTGTAAGAGAGCTCAATCTCAGTGCCAACATTGAGGTTGTCAACACCGAAATGCTGGCCGATGTTGTACCAGAGCTGTGGCTCTGAGAGGAAAACGAAGTGTGCCGTCTCAGGTTTCGTCCAATCACGATAGCCACTTGACTTGTCGCTGAGGTAAGGGCAGACAGTGTGATCCTCCCACCAGAAATCAGCGAATCCGGAGAAACGGAGTCCGGCCACACCGAACAGATCCTGCATGCCCCAGACAGCGGTGAGCTGAAGAGGAATCTCACTCTTCATTTTGTTGCCGTCAAGGTTCTTGCCATCGTTGTAGTTAATCGTCTTGATAAGAGCCTTGAGATTCAGCGTATTCTTAAAATCATTGCTGTGAAGGAACCAGTCAACTCCGAAAAGGAAAGCATTGTTGATGGTGTAGCCATTGTAAGCACCACCGTTGTACTCAACATGGAAGCTGAATGGAGCGAGCTTTGTGTTCTGCCAGAAATTCAAGCAGCGAGCGATCTCGAAATAGGTCCCACTTGGCGCATAGACCTTGTCGTTGTCATTCTTCGAGTTGTAGTCGTAGTCCACGAAGAAGAAAGTGTTGCCCCACTTGTCTCCGTAGAAACCCTCAAGGGTGGTAGTCACGTGACCGCGGTCACTACCGAAATCGTAGAAAGTCTGGAAGTTGGTCTGAGCCTTTGCTCCTAGAGTAAAGGCAAGCGCTGCGACAGCAACGGTGATGATAGATTTGTTTGACATAAATATTAAGGAATTTGACTTGTTCCTTGATGATTTTTAAAGGACAAAATTAGTTGAAATATCGGATAAAGTCTATACCTTTGCCAAAGTATAATCAACAAAGTTATCAACAGCCATGTTTGAAGAGACACTGAAATTCTATCAGAACTTTCCGAAGGAAGGAATCAATTTCGTTGACATAATGCCGTTCATGCAGGACAAGAAGGTCTTTACCAAGCTAATAGGTGAGATCGGAAAGCACGTGACGGCTCCTACTGTGGCGGCCCCTGAAGCCCGTGCGTTTCTGTTCTGCGCCCCACTCCTGACTTCCGACTGCGGTGTGACGAATGTCGTTCCGTTCCGCAAGAAGGGCAAGCTGCCTCATTCAGGTGACGACCTGCAAAGCATCGAGATCATGAAGGAATATGGTCCCGACAACCTTTACTTCCGCAAATCCGACATAGCAGCCGGCAAGGCTGAGGATGGAATATTCAAGGTTGCGATCATTGATGACGTCCTTGCGACGGGAGGTACTGCCGAAGGAATCGCGAAGGCACTTGACGCTCTTAAAATCAACGTAAATGGCAAAGAATATGGCGTAAAAGTCTCCGAGTTCATATTCCTCGCTGAGCTTGACGGGCTCTACGGTCGTAATCGGCTTGAGAAGATTGCACCGGTGTATTCAATCGCGCACATCAAATAACAATATTTCCGTTTTTACGCTGAGAAGCAGCGACCACTCGTGTACCTGCGCTTCGCGCCCTATCCGGGTAAAGGGTGTCACGAGTGGTCGCTGCTTCTCGGCTTACGAGATTTTCCAACCGGAATATATATTTCAGTCGCTGACCCTATCGAACCGTACCGAGTAGGTTAAAAACCTTTCGCGATATTATCAGCGATGGACTGGATGAGACGCTCACGGGCTTCTATGCTGGCCCAAGCGATGTGTGGAGTCAGGCTGAGACGTTCGGGATGTCTGGTGTGAAGAAGCGGGTGATCAGCAGGGATCGGTTCGATAGAATAGACATCCAAGCCTGCTCCACCGATGACACCCTCATCTATGACTTTGGCTAGTGCATCCTCCACAACAATTCCTCCACGTCCCATGTTCACGATGATGGCTTTCGGCTTCATCATCCTCAGTTCCCTCTCTCCGACAAGGCCAGCAGTACGCTCATTGTAAGGAGCATGTACTGAAATCACATCCGACTCACGCATAAGGCTTTCAAGAGGTACGGAAGGATAATCAGTGTTGTGGTTCGTGCCAGAAGTCGAATAGTAGATGACCCTCATACCGAAGGCAGTTCCGATCTTCGCCACCTTAGTACCAATAGCACCTAAACCAATGATGCCCAATGTTTTGCCAGCCATTTCAATAAATGGTCTAGAATAATCAGTGAACAACCCGCTGCGGGAATACGCCCCAGACTTGACGACATCATCGAAATAAGCCCCATTGCCCAGAAGGTTAAGAATATGCATGAATGTTTCCTGTACAACAGAGTCTGTGGAATAGCCCGCAACATTCCGGACCAAAACCCCATGCCGCGTACAAGAATCGACATCAATGTTGTTGATCCCTGTACCGGCCTCACACACGAGTCGAAGTTTCGGTGCAGCTTCCAACAGCCGGTCATTCACCTTTATCTTATTAACAATCAGAACGTCACAATCCCCCACCCGCTGAACGGACTCTTCCGGTGTTGAATTCGGCCACGCAGTCAACTCGCCTTGCCTTTCAATCGGTGCCAACGATGACGTTCCCATCGTTCCAGCATCCAAGAACACAATCTTCATCTCTCGAATTTTTCCGCTAATATAGTGTATTTTCGCGAATCTATAATATGTCCATGAAAGTCCTCCTTCCACGGACAAATCAACCCTATCATGAACTTTGTCCATAGGAAACCGCAATTACCCGGACAAACTGATTGGGACAAGGATTGAAAATCGAACGAGGGCAACCTGAAGGTCGTCCTCGTTCTCGTGCGCGGGATGAGAGTCGAACTCACACGTCGCAATTGACACTAGCTCCTGAAACTAGCGCGTCTACCATTTCGCCACCCGCGCTTGAAGTGGATTGCAAAGATACGTATAATTTACGAATATGCAAACAAATTCAAGTTCGGGTGCCTAAGAAAACTATTTCTTGTACTTGTCGAACACCTTGTTGATCAATGCGGACTTTCCTGAAGTTGTCGTGATCAGAGCATCGCGGAACGTCTTTGTGTCAATCGTGTAAGGGCTCAATGCCGCACAGATGTCAGACCTGCGCACCCCACCTGCCTCCAGTTCTTTGAGGATCTGAGGTTTAAACCAATAATTATGACCATCGCTTGAATTTCCTCCATAGCGCTCCTTGTAAATTGCGTTCTCAATGTAGTAGGCCCACATCTCTCCAACCTCGCAGTAACCAGCGTAATTGCCGCTTCCCGTACCGTAGCACTCTCCGGTACCGATGAAAGAAGTAAGAATGTAGGTGGCGTAGTACTTCCAATAACCTGTACCGGCTTTTGCGAAATGGGTGGCGTGCGCCATCTCATGAATTGTACTCATGTAAAGCTCAGCGTAGTTCCAGTTTTTTCCTTTTGAGCCGATGGTGATGTCCGGTGAGAAAATTCTGACAATGGAAGCATACACACCTAAGTACTTACTGACTAATTTATTATCCAAGAATGCGCCATGATGAATCATCAATGTACTTGATGGTTTAAGGATGTCCAAAATCCAAAATCGGATGTTATTAGCAGGCTTCGTCACACCGGTCTTTTCACATTTCATGTAATAGTCATAAGCAGCATTGTTGACCACACATCTGCGGAATAGAGTAGCGTCAGACTTGCTGTCTATCTTCACATTGACTCCGTCATTGGAGCCCTTGCCGATGGACGATGTGGATGCTTGTACCAGAATTTTGTTCAAGCCGATGGTGAAACCAATCTTATTCTTGAAGCGGATTTTGTAATGAGGTCTGGCCGAGAACTTCATTGAGAACTGATACTTTCCATCCTTATCTGTGTAGGTGGATGAGATTCTGACGAAAACATTCGCCAACACTTTCACACATGACACACCGACAGTCTTTCGGAGTTTGTCATCGACAATCGTGATGCGCCCAGACGGTTTAACGCGCCCTCTTGTCTGAGGTTCCAACATGTCCGAGTTACCTGTGATCTCAAACGCTTTCCTCTCCACGGAATCCCAATCCACATCCTCAAAGCCTTTAGTCACAACGTTTTCATCTGGGATAAAACACTCATCCATAATCTCATAGGCAATACCACTTGGGAACACGAAATCCGATGGAACAACGGCATACTGCCAAGTTATTTCTCCTTGAGGGACAGACGGATCGTGGTAGTAGTCGCCAGTCTTTAGAATCTCACGGTCCAAAGGATAGTCAAACAGATCCAAACCAAGATCAGAAAGCATAGCCAAATCATCTGCATCTTCTGGCAGAAAACGAACGTAAAAATCTGAAACTGGGACATCTACTGATGCTCTCGTCGGGAACAAAGCAGTCATAGCTTTCTTGACATTTGTCACGGAATAAGGATTGTCCAATTTCTGTCCGAGCTCGATTTCACCATGCGAGACCACTTCGGACTTTTCCATTGTGCTGACAGGATCAATCTCCACCGGAGATCCACCCTCTTTACTGCAGGACACCAGCACCAGAGCCGGCAGCATCATTTTAAAGAACCATTTCATCGTTTAGTTGGTTTTAGTTACAGTGCAAAGGTATGGGCATCTAGCCGTGGATTGAAATATTCAACGGATAAGTGAGAAATCGCCTTCTCTTTGCTATTTGATGATGATTTCCTTATCTTTGTTCGTTGAAAAAAGAGACAAAACATGAGCATTTTTCCCGCAACAGCCATCCGTACGGCTTCTATAGTACTGATTTCATGTACGTTCTGTTTATCATCACAAGCTCAGTCGTACAATAATCTAATTGAAGAGAACCCCGAAAGGGCAGGAGGTGTCTATCACTACTACGAGTACACTCCACAAGAAATCACCAAGGCGCCAAAGGGTTACAAGCCATTCTACATAAGCCACTACGGAAGACACGGTTCTCGCTACCACACAGGAGCAGGGCTATTCAAAAAAGCTGTTGAAAGTCTTTCGGCTGCCGAAAAAGCGAATCTTTTGACTGACGAAGGAATATTACTGAAAGCAAGAATTGACACTCTAAATTCCGAGCATCAAGGAATGTTCGGAATGTTAACTGAAAGAGGGGCAGCGGAGCATCGTGGAATTGCTGGAAGAATGCATAAAAACTATCCTGAGGTCTTTAATGGTAAACGCCACGAGATAGAGTGCGTTTCCAGTTACTGGCCCAGATGCCTTGTGAGCATGGCAAATTTCACAGCAGTCCTGCAAGAGAATAGCGGAGATTTGAGATTCCACTACCTTACCGGCCCAAAGTATCTGGACTACATCAGCATGGATTTGGACACGAAGGAGGTGATGAAAGGCTCCAATGTGCTCAGACGCCACTTGCTAGACAGCCTTGTTTCCTATGAGAGGTTCTTCGATGCCATCTTTACTGATTCTGCCAAAGCTCTTAGTCTCATTGACAAACCAAAAGAGTTCATGGATGATGTTTTTCTCGCTGGTGGGATCAGTCCAAACACTTTGAGCCATCCTGACATATTCAGTCATTTCACGACGGACGAACTCATCGGCCTTTGGATTTCAAGGAACGACAAATTCTATTATAGTTTCGGCATTTCCGCTGAAGAGGGTGAATATGTGTCCGCAATAGCCAAACCTCTCATTGAGGACATTATCACTAAGGCTGATGAAGCCCTCAAGGCGGGCAGTGAAAGGGCTGCCGATCTTAGGTTCGGCCATGATGTCGGGCTCCTTCCTCTTGTCGGAACTATCGGAATCGATGGTATGGAAAAGCGCTGGAAGTCAGCCAATGTTCATAATCATTGGTTTGATTTTCAGATGATTCCAATGGCATCCAATCTTCAAATGATCTTTTACAAGAACAAGAAAGGAGACGTGCTCGTCAAACTTGTCTATAATGACAAAGAGACAACAATCCCTGCCGTCAAAGCCTACAGTGGACCATTCTACAAATGGAGCGACCTTCGTGACTATCTACTAAGGACTTCCGCTGCCATCTCTGACGAACACATCGTCAAAGACAACAGCGGAAAAGAACGCACCGGTGTTTCCGGGTTATAATCTAGAAATAGACTACTGTTTTCTGCTCAATTGATGACATCAGAGAGTTGGCGAGACGGCTCACTCCAAAACGGAACAAATCCTTATTAATCCATTCGTTACCAAGAATCGACTTGGCAATGGAATGGTAGCAGACTGCATCTTTGGAAGTGGAGATTCCACCTGCCGCTTTGAAGCCGACTCTTCGGCCTGTCTTCTCATAAAATGCCTTAATGCACTCACACATGACATAGGCTGCCATAGGAGTGGCGTTCACACTGACCTTACCGGTAGAAGTTTTGATAAAGTCTGCACCCTCTTCCATTGCCAGGAAAGAGGCATTCGCAATGTTTTCCTGAGTAATCAACAAACCTGTCTCAAGGATGACTTTGAGAGTCACCTTACGGCCTAGTTTAGCAGCGGCTTTGTCTATCGACTCGCGAATGGTTCTGATTTCTTTACGGGCGGATGCCTCATCTCCAACCATGAAAGCATTCAATGCAAGCACAATGTCAATCTCATCCGCTCCTGCCTCAACAGCCATCTCACACTCCTTGACCTTTACTTCAAGAAAACTCTGAGAAGTCGGGAAACAACCTGCGACAGCAGTAACATGGACAGACGAAGAGACCAGATTCTCCCTCACTAAAGAGGCAAAATTGGGAAAGACGCAAATCGAAGCTGGAAGTGGATATTCAGGATAGTCTTTCATAAAAGAATTAACCTTCCCGACCAACTTCTTGACAGACTCCGGAGTGTCGTCCGAATGGAGAGTAGTCAAGTCCATCAACGCCATGCAGTTTTTAAGGACTTCCGGGGAAGTCACATTGTCAATGTTGGCCGCAATCGCATCCAACCTTTTACTTATAAGTTCCTTATCAGGGGAATAGCCATAATTGGCAAATAAAGATTCCATATTGTATAACATTAAAAATTATCCTCGTATTTGGATGACAAAACCCTCTTCCTGCAAAGATTTGACTAATTCTTTCATGAATGTCTCTGAAAATTTCTCCAGATTAGCTGCTGGTGCCTCCCTGTCCAAGGTATAGACCATAATCTCCCGCGGTCTCAATCTTCGGACAATATTCATCCAGCCATCCAAAACTTCGTGGGAAGATGAGTCGAAATCAGGAGATTTCAAAAACATCGTCTGCAACACAAAGTTCCCTTCAAATTTCATAAGATTCTGCACAATGTCCTCAACATGATACTCACCTTGCGGCTGATTGATTTTTGCCGCCAAAGCATCAGTAGGGGCGTCAATCTTCAGAATAGGGTTGTCAACTTTGGTTAATGCTTCGAAAACATCCATGCGGAATATTCTAGTTGCATTGGATAGAACAGAAACCTTGGCATTCGGAAAATATCTATTCCTAAGTTCCAATGTGATGTCAATGATTTTGGCGAAATCCGGATTCAAGGTAGGTTCACCATCACCTGAGAATGTGATCGAATCAATCTGGATCCCCGAAGCTGCACATTCTTTCAGTTTAGCATCAAGCGCAACACGAAGTTCATCGGCAGAAGGAAGACGTCTGTCTCCTTTCCCGTCTTTGTTCCAACCGCATTCACAATAAATGCAATCGAAATTGCAAAGTTTGCCTCTGGTCGGCAGAAGGTTGATTCCCAAAGAAGAGCCTAACCTTCTGGAATGAATAGGACCGAACACCAACTCTTCTCTCATCATAGCTAAACTATTCTATGCGATGAACTTCTCTGGGTCAGACGGCAGTCTTCACTGAGATTGTCAATATGAACCAAACCTGGCCTCATCCCAAGCCTGATAGAACCATATTCCTTCTCTTTTGAAAGGAACTCCGCACCGTTACTGCACGCCCACGTCAAAAGTTCAGGCATTTCCACTTCCGGGAAATTGCTTTGGAGGCAAAACAGTTCCTTGACCATGTCAAGATCGTCATTGCTGGAAAGAGAATCTGTACCGACTGTGATCTTCAAGCCATTGCGACGCATCAAAGGGACTGGGGGCAGCACATTCTGAATGAATATGTTCGACAACGGGCACAAAGCCATGAACGGATGAGTCATCACCTGTTTGACTGCATCTATGCCCTCTTGATCGAGACAAACTTCATGGACAAGAAGAATATGCTCGTTGAAAGGGGCGGGATGAGCCTTCTTCAACCTGTCGATAAAATAGAGCAGTGATGATTTGCCCGTAACAGGCGGGACACTCATTCCTGCAGCTTTCCGGTTATCCCACATAGCTCCCCGTCCGTACTTAAGCATGTCTTCCTCTTCCTCAGTCTCCTCGGAATGATAAGAAAGAAAACCTGACTTCAATGCATCAGCGGAAGCGGCACTGACCAATTCCGGGCTCATCGTGTAACAAGAATGAGGGGTTGGAGCAGCATCCAGTCCATAACTCTCAGCCTCCTTCTTAAGCTTTCGTACAGAAGACATCACGGAATCACAATCCTTTGGCTCAGTCCCAAAAACTTCCAAAAAGGTTCTTGTGTACATCGGAGAAGCTTTTTTTATCGCAAAAGTGTCTGAACAGTTACTGATGTCAGCCATGGCTGACACTCCCCTATTCCACATCAAATCAATCCAATGTTGGATGTCACGAAGCTTCTCGTCCAAGCTTTTGTTGTCCCTCATGGCATTGATTTGGTCGATAAAGCCTGCCATGCCTGTACCCTTGCGGAAAGACTTCCATAGGTACGATAGTTCAAGGTGGCAGTGAGTGTTCACGAAACCAGGAACTATGCACCCCTTCACAAAATTATTCTCAACTTTAGGATCAGAGCAGACACCTAACGCAGTAATGGTTCCATCGTCTGAATATTCAACGAAACCATCCTTGATAGGGACACCATCTAAAGTAAAAACATATTCAGCAGCTATTCTGTTCATTCGACAACCAAATCTTCCTGTAGTTTTATCAAATCTAATTTGCGGAACGGCTCTTTTGGGATACGATTGGGAGTCGTGTCCCTTACATTCAACGCTGGGCCTTGAATAACAGTGTCCTCGATTACCGGCACGGGGACATAAACCCCCAGTGTGTCCTTCTCAAAATGGATAGTGTCAGTCTTGAAGTCTGTGTCAAATGCATCCAAGAATGAATTGAATAGTCCTGTCGCAGAGGCTTTTCTGGCATTATACACAGAATCAGCCAGATGACGCATTTTATCTTCTTGAGAAATCTTGGCATTGAGGTCCCACAGTTCTTTTCTAAGGTTTTTCTCGACACGAGCGACCATCTCCGCATAACGTTTAGGGTCATTAAGATAACGATCTACGCTTTTCTGATAGTCTTTGAGAGTGTAACCGTAACGCTCAAAAATCGGCTCATAGAACCAAGTTGTGTCAGCCATGTTCCTCTTGTCAGGATTCTTGGCCAACCACTGATCCGCGAGCAGCATCTCACGATAGATCCTCTCCATCTTTCGGACAGGGATAACGCGAGCACTACGGCCACACGACAAAAGCAGCGAAGCCATAATCACTAGCGGAAGAACTATCCAGAGAGCCTTTTTCATGTCTATTATCTTAATGTAGCACCGTACTCATTCTGGAAAGTAGAGAGAAGTTTCTTCATTATCCTCTCTACATCTTCATCTGTCAATGTTTTCTCAACATCCTGAAGAACAAAGCCTAAGGCATACTGTTTCTTCCCAGCCGGAATCTTGTCTCCACGATAGACATCAAACAATGTCACCTGCTTAAGGAGCTTCTTGCCAGCTTTGAACGAACTCTTGTAAAGATCAGCATAACTTACACTCTCATCAAGAAGGAGAGCAAGATCCCTCCTGACCTCAGGGAACTTAGGCATCTCTTTGAAAGCCACCTTGTCTCTCTTCACAAGCTGGAAGAGGGTGTTCCAGTTGATTTCAGCAGCGAACACTGGCTGACGGACACCGAACTTTTTGGCGATTGCCGGAGAAACGGTGCCGAGGACAGCAAGCGGCAAGTGCTGCCCAGGAAGGGCGTAAGCAACACCTTCACTGAATATATCAGCGGGAGCCGCAGTAGCTTCCATCTGGAAAAGATTGGCCCCGAAACGTCTCAACAGCAAATCCACATAACCTTTCAACTCGAAGAAACTACTCTTGCCAGGCTGGCTGTTCCACGACTTCTCTGGAGTTCCGGTCACGAACATTGAGAAGGCCGGATGCTCCTCGTAGGAAGCCAGAGTCTTGCCGTCCATTTCAGGATTACGGCTATAGACGGAGCCATATTCAAAGAGCTTCATCGAAGAAATCTGGCGGTTCAGATTGTAGGCGACAACCTCAAGACCACTGAATATGAGGGTTTGCCTCATCACGTTTAGATCGGAGCTCAGAGGGTTGACGATCGTGACGCACTTTTCCTCCGGATAGGTTGTCAGTCCCTTATAGTAGGCCCCCTTGGTGAGGGAGTTGTTCATTATCTCGACAAATCCGTTGGCTGCCAAGAAGTTGGAAATACCGTTACGAATAGCCTCCGGTTCTGGTGAAGGTGTGGCATTGACTGACATCTTCATGTGCTGAGGCAGGTCGATGTTGTTGTAGCCATAGATTCGCAGAATCTCCTCGACAACATCGCATTCTCTTGTGACATCAATCATGTAGGACGGTGCAGCGACCTTGGCCCCACCCTCGCGCTTCTCGATAAACTCGTAGGTGAGAGCGGAGAGGATCTTCTCAATCGTGTCATGACCGATCTTCTTGCCGATGAATTTCTCGATGCGGTCATAGTCAAGGTCGATGACCTTTTTCTCGATTTTGGTTGGGTAAAATTCCTCGATTCCACCAACAATTTCTCCACCTGCCACCTCTTGAATCAGAAGAGCGGCACGTTTGGCAGCATATTCATTGATTCCAGGATCGGCCCCTCTTTCATAGCGGAACGAAGCATCTGTCTGGAGAGTATGTCTCTTGGAGGTCTTACGAATCGAGCCTGGGTCGAAATAGGCACTCTCAACGAAGACATTCACAGTGTCTGCCTTCACACCGGAATTAATACCACCGAACACTCCCGCGATGCACATCGGACCGTCTGCGTTGGCGATAACGATGTCATCTGCTGAAAGTTTCCTTTCAACCTCATCAAGTGTAACAATTTTCTCACCCTCTGAGGCTCTCCTGACAATGACCTTTCCACCACTGATCTTGTCAGCATCGAATGTGTGGAGTGGCTGGCCGAGTTCAAAGAGGACGAAATTGGAGACATCTACCACATTGTCAATTGGTCTAAGGCCGATTGACAGCAATTTCTTCTGAAGCCATTCCGGTGAAGGGCCAACCTTTACACCTTTAATTGTGATTCCGCAATAGCGCGGAGCAGCAGTCACGTCCTGAACCTCCACAGGGATGCCCTTTCCCTCACCCGGCTTCCAAGCATCTACGGAAGGGTACTTGAATGAGCAAGGAATATTATTGAGTGTCATCCATGCATAGAGGTCGCGAGCCACACCGATATGCGAGGCAGCGTCCACCCTGTTGGCTGTGATTTCATATTCAATGACGGCTTCCGTCTTGAGGTGAAGATAGTCCTTGGCTGACGTTCCGACAGGGGCATCTGCAGGG
This sequence comes from uncultured Bacteroidales bacterium, assembly GCA_934678915.1. GTDB lineage: Bacteria > Bacteroidota > Bacteroidia > Bacteroidales > UBA932 > Cryptobacteroides. The sequence goes on along the minus strand of CAKUSF010000030.1, from coordinate 3,439 downwards.
AGAACCTTGATGCCTGCGTGATCGTTGCCGATTCCGAGCTCATCCTCAGCGCAGATCATTCCGAACGACTCCACTCCACGAATTTTAGACTTCTTTATCTTGAAATCTCCTGGCAACACAGCACCGATTCTTGCAAACAGCACTTTCTGGCCGGCAGCCACGTTCGGAGCACCACATACAACGGTAAGAGGTTCACCTGTGCCATCGTTCACCTTTGTGACATGAAGATGGTCCGAATCAGGGTGAGCCTCACACTCAAGAACCTCTGCGACAACGACTCCCGCGAGTCCTCCTGGGATTTCCTCCTGTTCCTCGACACCGTCAACCTCAATTCCTATAGCGGTCATAGCTTCCGCAATCTGCTGCGGAGTAAGGTCGGATTCAAGATAATCCTTAAGCCAATTGTAAGAAACTTTCATATCTTTTGATTTTTATTTTTCAATATCTTCTTTGGAGAACAATGAGATGACGAACTCCTTCTTGTCGAACACTTTAAGATCATCGATTCCCTCTCCGATGCCAATAAACTTGACAGGGACTTTCAACTGATCAACAATTCCGATGACAACTCCACCTTTCGCTGTACCGTCAAGCTTAGTAATGGCCAAAGAGGTGATGTCCGTTGCACGGGAAAATTCCTTAGCTTGTTGATAGGCATTTTGTCCAGTTGAGGCGTCAAGTACGAGAAGTACTTCGTGAGGTGCGTCAGGGATGACTTTACGCATTACGTTGCGGATTTTTGTCAACTCATTCATGAGGTCTATCCTATTGTGGAGCCTTCCCGCAGTGTCGATAAGGACAACATCCGCGCCTTTGGCGACAGCCGAGTTGACAGTGTCGAAAGCCACAGAAGCCGGATCAGAGCCCATTCCCTGCTTGACGATTTCCACACCGGCTCTGTCTGCCCAGATCTGAAGTTGGTCAACGGCAGCAGCTCGGAATGTGTCCGCTGCTCCAATCATCACCTTCTTGCCCATAGCTTTGTAACGAGCAGCAAGCTTACCTATGGTTGTGGTCTTACCTACACCGTTAACCCCAACGACCATAACCACAAGAGGCTTTTTAGTCAGGTCAAACGGTTCTTTAGGAGACTCCTCGCCATCGACATTCATCAGAACTCCAATCTCGTCTCGGAGCATGCCGACAAGTTCATCGAAAGACATGTACTTGTCTTTGCTAACTCTTTCCTCAAGACTATCGACCACTTTCAGTGTGGTGTCCACGCCCATGTCCGAGGCCACAAGAGCTTCCTCAATGGCATCAAGGACGCTGTCGTCAACCTTGGATTTGCCGATTATAGACCGTGAAAGCCTTTGGAAAAAGCCCTCTTTCGTCTTCTTGACTCCTCTGTCAAACAATCCCATAACATTCTAAATTATAACTTACAAATTTAGTGAAAACCGAGAGTAATATGAAATTTATTTCAATATTACCGAGGTGCATCCTAAATTCGCCGTTAGGCAAATTAGTGAAAACCGAGCACAATGTGAATTTTATTTCAACATTGCTGAGATTTCACTTTTTCAGATTCTTCGATAATGTTCGGGAACGAAAATCGCTAAAAATGCTGCCGAAGAGTGTCTCTTGTCACCCTTCGGCAGCAAAAATGCACTAAAATGCCGCTCACGAGCACCATGCAACGCCCAAAAGATTAATCCATAGCGAGGCAGGCATTTTTTACCTCTTGGAAGCTATTCATATTCGTTTGATGCGCATCAGTTCTCTGAAGCCATTGAAACGTGAAGCCACTATCCGGAGACCTTGTAAAGGGCTGTCGAAGGCATAGGCATCACAAGCCGCAACTTTCTCCACTTTGCAAACCACGCGCACGCAGATGCTCTTCTGATTGCATTCGGAGGCTGTTTATTGTGCTTGACCCTATCATCAAAAGAGAGGGTCAGCCACACCAACCCGCCTCACACCACTCTACACACCATCTTCCTGTGCCCGTGGTCTGCACAATGTTAAAGAAGTCATCCCAACTTTCCCTCTACCCTCACTCACACTCCAAGTGTAGGCGTGGCAATTGTACTTGCTAGTAGCTTCATCAAATAAATGGCATTTGGGTAACGAGAGGACCAGTCTTGTCTTAAAGATTCTTTATCTGCATCTGTTAGAATTTCGATGCGATTCATCACATCGACCTTACTTCCAAAAGGCGTATATACATCTTGAGCAAACGATCTAAAACCAGGTTGTAATGTAAGGATTATAATTGCTAAAGCCTTAATATATCGTACTCTGAAGTCCATACTGTAGAGTAATTTATATAATCTATGATATTCTTGTTATTGTCAACGATCAAACTTTCACTAACAATTTGACCATTCGGTTGGAATATTCTACGTACAGTAATAGGCCCGTTTTCCATATTCTTCGAATCATAGTACTCGAACTCCAGCACAAGCCGTAATTGCTGTTCGATATTAACATATCCACAAGTGATATATGCAAGTACTTGTTCTGGTTCATGAATTGACAAGCATATGCCATTGATTTCGGATTGCAACCACTCCAAATTGTCATTTGGCTCTAGATTGAAATCCGAAACTTTCGGAGTATTATCCCCGTCCAAGGCATTCGAGTAAATCAATGTGGAGTTTTTCTCAAAATAACCTTTGATTTTTTCAAAATCTATTCTTCGGCCATCCCCGGTGTAGCACATAGTGCAAGACTCAGTATGCTTGTTTGCAAAGAAATCACAGGATAGTACCAATAAAGTATTGTCCTTATAGTCAAAAGAATATACATTTATCAAAGTCGTAGATAACCACGATGATAACCCCCATCCTAAATCTGAAAAGAAATCTGATAAGTAGCGTTTCCCCAACCAAGACGGAAGCCCCACGCCATCCCATTCATCATCGGCAAAGTCATCAAGGACAAGTTCGTCAAGTTCATAGTCACCAAGGCCGTCCTGGTCTTCCAGCGAACAGCCACCCCAAAGGCCAACAAGGCCTAGTAAGATAAGTAATTTTGTCAGGTAAGTTTTCATACAGAAATAATGTTATGTCTTTCTATTTATCGTTTGATATGCAGGCAATATCACACCTATAGCCAATAATCATAAATCGGTTTGCAAGTTATGAAGATTATCAACATATTCAAATTTATTTGGCAATTCACCCTAATTACAGATACTACGAAGAACATGTGAGTCGCTTCGACAAGCTCAGAGACCGAAAAGACGAGCGAACGAGAATACAAGCGTAAAAAGAGCGCAGGCGGAATTTACCGTCTGCGCTCTTAATATCATATTCACGGAAAATTACTTCTTGTCCGCGAAGAAATCCTTTGTCTTCTCAGCCTCAACTAGAAGTTCAGTGAAGATGTAAGCTCCGGTCTTTGGTGACTTGTCCATGCGGATGCACTTCACCATGCTCTTTGCGCCAGCTTTGGCGGCGAATGTAGCGACTGCTTTCTTTGCCATAGTCTATAT
>CAKUSF010000029.1 GCA_934678915.1 uncultured Bacteroidales bacterium | reverse complement strand
TCCTCCATTATAGACTTAAATTAAACCATTAATGCACAAATATACAAATAATAGCTTAAATCAGAACCATTAAACAACCATTTCACAAAAAAAGATCTTAAATTTATAAAAGGAATATTCTCCCTTGCATAATCACGGATAGTTCGTAAATTTGCATAACTGTCGGAAAGACAGAAAATATTATAGTGAAAGTGTTTCGCTAATCCTTGTTCCGAAATCTGGAAAATTTCTGAATGCACAGGGGAGAGCAACACTCATCACCGTCATTGTTATATCCTCGATATAGCATATTTCGGTGTGGAGTTTGTTTATTATGTGCATAGGTATTTTCCAGAACCTCGGAACAGATAAACGGATGACTCCACACTTTCTTTTGTAATAATGCCCGCTGGAGTCAAGGGCTGTACCCAAAATGGTATTATGAATAAAACAAACTACTTACCACCTCTTTTAGAGGTGCTGAACATCGAAATGGAACAAGGTGTGCTTACCGGAAGCGGTGACGAAAGCAGCACTGGAAACACAGAAGGTCTCGAATGGAAAAATTACGAATGGTAAAACAGATCGGTATCATGAAAGCAATATTCCAAGCTATAATTTCGCTCTCGGTCCTGACGGGGCTTGTAGGTTGTGCAAAAGAATTGGAAATCAATCAAGAACATCCGTCCACAGACGAAAATCCCATGGTTGTGACTTTGACAGCAAACCAAGAAGGAAGTGATACTCGTGCAGAGATCGGTTACTCAGATTCTTACACAGCCGGCATTGATTGGAGTGAGGGCGATGCAATTACTGTATTCGATGGTGCAAGTGCCAATATTAAATTCACCCTTGCGGATGGAGACGGTACCTCCAAAGGCGTTTTTCAGGGCAAAGTCACAAAACTCGCAGAAAGCTACACAGCATTATATCCTTATCAAGAGAATGTCTCCATGGATGCTGACGGCATTCTGAAAGGAGTCGTTCTTAAAAACAAGCAAAAGGCAGTAGCTGGTTCATTCGACCCGGAAGCAGCCCTGATGATGGCTAAGACTGAAGCAGGGAGCAAGGCACTTCAGTTCTATAATATTGTCGGATTCATAGCCGTCACTCCTGAATTTGACTGCGAGAAGATTACTCTCTTGAGCGATTACCATCAGGCAACACTTGCTGGAACAGCAGATATCTCTATTAATAATGGTAAGCCTGTAGTCGAGTCTATCAGCGGTAGTGGTTTCGATCGTGTTTCCATCGAAGGTGACATCAAGGCAAATAATACGTATTATATAGCAGCACTTCCTGGAGCGATGTATAGCTTCAAACTCATCTTTACCGATAAAGATGGTAATGATACTTTTAAAGAGTCGGATCCGTCCAAGAATAGTCTGTATATCGAGCGTAGTAACATCGTCAATCTCGGCTCCATCGCCTCTGACCTTCCAGAGTTTATTCCATACGTCTCATTTAAGTCATCAGCCGGAAAGCAGAAATTTAGCATGAAACTCGTTGACGGTATTGGTCCCTTTGAATATTCAGTGAATAATGGAGAATGGAAAACTGTTCAATCTGAAGAAAAAGTTGCTTTTGGTGGAGACTTAGGTGACTTACGTCTTCGTGGAGTTAGTGGTTGTGGCACAGCAATAGACAATACTCATTATAGTAAAGTCAGCTTTCATGATAATGTAATTTCTTATGGGAGCTATGATGTGCAGCTTTCTGTGGAATGTATGGGCGACATTAGGACACTGATAGATTGGAAGAATTACAAAAAAGTCGATACCAAAAACGCTTCATTCGCACATTTGTTTTATGGCACAACTCTTATGAGTGCTCCTGACCTTCCTGCTACAGAATTAGCACCTTCCTGCTACTATAATATGTTCGCATGCTCAAGTCTTGAAGCAGCACCGGAACTTCCAGCGACAACACTCACCCCAAATTGTTATGAGGAGATGTTCAAGGGTTGTAGCATTCTTACTACTGCTGTGATCTGGGGAGAGTCTTTAGCAAAAGATTGCTACAAAAATATGTTCAGTAATTGTAATAGAATCTCTGATATTAGATTCATGTCTCATAAAGATTATCCGTCATCAGTAGAGGATTATGGGGCTAATTGGCTAGAAAATACTTATAGATCTGCTACTATACACAAGCGCTCAGGCGTAGTCTTGCCGGAGGGTTGGATTCCGAGTGGTTGGACTGTTTCAGAGGATGTTGTTGATTGAAAGATCCTATCTTACAATAACGTCTGAATATTAGCGCAAAGCAACGAGGGTGGCATGTCAGTTTATGTCACCCTCGCTTTTCATCTTACATGATGTAAGAGGGGATGCCTATGACTTCCAATTGCACTTTACAAAGCAAGAGCACACTGATGTGCCACTCACGATAGTTGGATGTGGGTGAGCGTGCCTGACCCTATCCTTGGAGGAGGGGGTCAGACACACAAAACGAGCTCTCACGGCTTTTCACGCCATCCTTATGTGCTTGTGGACAACAATAAAGCCTCACGGGGAGATATAAGGTAGGCACCAGGGACCTTCTATCTGGCTAATGCACCTAACCACGCTTAGACTAATCCAGATAATAGTCCTTGAAAGCGATCCAGGAGTAGAAGGATGGGGCGGCCTGCGGGATCGGGAGAGATGCTTCGTGGCCGTTGTAGAGGACTTTTACCAGGATCTCGGGGTTGCGCTTGCTGCGGTAGAGGATCAGCTGGAGGTTGGCGGCCATCGGAACCTTGTCGCTTCTCCAGTAATTCTTCACCTCTTTCGGATCATCAACAACGACTCCGAAATTGTCCAGACGCATGTAGGAGACCAACGGCAATATGGCGGTGTCGTGGGAGAAACGAAGCCTCAACTGAATCTCGCCGGAAGCCAGATCATTATCGGCTTCCTCTATCATATTCCTAAGGATGGCGGCGTTCTTTGTGCAGCCGAAATTGTCTGTCAAAGGCGAGCGTCCCATATAAAGGTAGCCATTGTAGTTTCTGACCTCCCAGATGCCGAAGAGTTCATCAAAAGTGAATATGTCCGAGAAAGCATCAGCCTGCTCGCCGTCAAGGCACTGCATCCCGACCACCACCGTGCGGAGATTAGACTCGAACTGCCACATACCGGAAGTGGATTCAAGGTAGTCGGTGTCATTGAAATACCTGGAGCAGAAAGCCTTGGCATCGATCAACGAAGTCTGCAAAGCGGCAGCGGAAGCCTTTGCCTCAGTCGGAATCTGAGTCTTGACCCTGAACGGATTCTGGCCACCGTCCGGCTCAATAACAGGCAGATACGCCCTTCCGGCATCCACAGAATACGTCAGGTCCACATCCAGACCTTTCAACTCGTCCATAAATGACATCATGCTCAACATCACGCGAGGGACAGCCGTGGAAAGCACATCAGCCCGAGTCTTTCCCTTGAAGACCTCAGGGAACTCCCTGTACATCGTCGAGGCTATCAAACGAAGCTGTTTCTGCCCCGCCTTGGTCAGGTCTCCTCCCCTATTGGCGACAGACGGATAGAATTTCTCGTAACGGACGTAGAGTTCCTCGCCGGCCTCCGTCAATTTTCCGGCGGCATGAGCGTCCGAAAGAACCTTACGGACAGTCTCATAGACTCCATCACCAAGACCATATCTTGCCCCATGACGTCCGATATGACTGATATAGACCGGCTTGTAGCCTCGTGGCGCCGGTGTGAGCCTCACATCGCCAGACGGGTACATGAAATATTCACCGCCAAGAAGATTCCTGTCGGCTGACATCTCGGCGCGGGTGTCGTACCTCTCCACAGCGTCCTTGACGCCATACTCAGCCTCTACGGCCGCCCTTTGCTCCGGAGTGGCCGGAATCTGGGCGAATGAATATGTCCCTGCGGCGAGCAGAGCGGCCACCGCAAGGACAATGCTATTAAGAACTATCTTTTTCATCTACGCAAAGATATTCATTATTTCCCGTAAAGCAATTCCACATCGGACTTGATGGCGGCAGGAGCGAAATCCGGAACGAATTTCCATGAACCGATGATTTTAGGATCGCCTGTGACCGCAGGATCGACACTGCCGTACTTTTTGAAATATTCATAGAGGATCGTCCTGAACTCCGGTCCACGATAGACAATCCTGTCCTCGACAGATTTCATGTCCGCAAGACCCGCCGCCTTGAGAAGACCACCAGAACCCACAGACCTGTAAGTGGTTATCGCGGCAAGATATTCCTTGTCCATCTCGAACGCTTTTCCGTCCGCCATTCCGGTGATTGAGACTCTGGAACCGTAAGGCTTTGTCACATCGACCGTGTAGTTGATTCCGGCGGCGGAGTCGAAATTGGCCGGGCTCTTGGCGAGTTTCCAGACCATCTTCCCGGTGGAGTAATCCTTGGACTGCTTGATTCTCAGCACATGGACATCCTCGGAAGGTTCTGTCACAGTGTTGATCCACGCGTCATAGCTAGCTTCAAGGTATTTCAGAATCTCGGCTCCGGTCAGTCTCAAGACAATCAGTTTGTTCTCATAAGGATAGACCTTGCGGATGTCCTGATAGCGGACCTCTCCGGCAGGGACCTTACCGTCAATCAGAAGTGTGGCAGACAATGAGATGTCCACTGGATAAGCGCTGAAAGCAAGGGCGTGGAGGAAATTCAGGTAGTCGCACTGTTTGTAGTAGAACTCTCTGGAAACCAAGTCTTTCTTGATATCCCCGACCTTGCTCGTCATGAAAGAGTGAACCTCGTCGTAATCAGATTCAAAAGCCTTTTCCATGGAACTGTCATATTCCTCGGCATCAATGGAAGCCATCCGTGCGTCCAACGTGCGGCTTACAACCTTTCCGCCTTTCACAACGAGCTTGATGTCGGTTACACCTGCGTTCTGTCCGGCCCTTCCGCAATCGAGAACAACAATGCTGTCAGCGCTCATCACCTTGTTTGAATGGTCGTGGCCTGCGATGACAACGTCCACTCCCCTTAGGCTCTTAAACAGATCAAGGCCCTGTTTCTCAAGGTTTTGCCCGTCACCTTTACCCATCGATGTGTGGGCAACGACAATCACAACCTGAGGTTTCTCCTTGGAACGGACCTTGTCCACATCCTCTTGAACCAGAGGCAGAAGCGACTCGAAACGAATGCCGGAGACGCAGCTTTCGTCCATCAGCGAGGCGTTGTCGGCGTTGGTGTAGCCAAGGACAGCGACCTTGACCCCTCCTTTCTTTATTATTGAATATGCCGGGAAATATGGCTTGCCGTTCTTGTCGGACAAGGCGTTTCCGGCAAGGAACGGAATGCCTTCCTTCTTCATTTCCTTGGCGACACGGTCGTAGACACGGTGACCGGACTCGAAATCAGAATGGCCGGCAACGACTGCGTCATAGCCCATGTAGGAGGCCAGCCTCGGATAGAGATGAGCAGCAGTCGTGTCCACGTAATTGTAGTAGAATGGTGCACCGCTACCGAAGAAGTTGTCTCCGGCATCGACTAGAATGACGTTGTCGGCACCTTTCGACTCGCGGATTCCGTTCACGAATGCGCTTTGGGACATAAGGGAGCCTCTGGCGCGGCCTCCATCCTCTATTGGCTTGGCGAACCAGTAGCCGTGACCGTCTCCGGTGGAGACTACAGAAAGGTTGTACTCTCCATCCTTTAGGGTGGAACAGGCCGAAAGGGTTAGTGCGGCGGCTGCCGCTATGATTGGGGTAATTCTCATTTAATGAATATGTTTGTGTTTTCAGTCGCTTCGACAGGCTCAGCGACCGATGGTTGGTGAGCTTGCCGAACCACAGCGACCGGTGATTCTATTTCTGAGCCTGTAGAGCCGCGTTGACACGGGCAAGAAGGTACTCGTAGTGAGCGCGATCCTCTGAAGGAGCGGAAGCTTTGCGAGAAGTGGCCAAAGCCTTGACCTTGTTCAGGAACACGATCTGGCATCCGTCACTCTCATCGATGGATAGAACGCTCACCGCCTTCTGATAAGGGGCATTTCCCTCCCCTAGGGTCACATCATCATAGCCGCACCACATTGGTTCAGAAGCATATTCATCATCAGAAGATTCTTCCGCCAACGATTTGGACAGCATGGATTTTACCCCTTTTGAAGAAGCGGTCAATACTTCCCTCTGGAGAGTCTTTTCCTCAGATGTCAGCTTGCGCCCGGCAATCGAGGATGCGAACACCTCGTTGTAAAGGTCGTTATAATACTCATTGACAGTGTAAGGTTTGCCCTCTGCGGGAACAACCGAGGCAAGGATGACATTCGCTGGGACGGTGGAGGCCAGAGCCTTAGCCACCTGAGCGCAGATCTTGTTGGACTGCGGAGCTGCCAACGGCAGATTGGATGTCACGTCCGGGTCATTAATCCAAGAAGAGGAACGAAGCTGGCTTACTACCCATTTCAAGGAAGCTTTCTGAACCTTTTTGGAGACAGGGGTTGATGGTTTGACAGCAGAACCCTCCTTGACATTGTTCAAGTATATTCCTCCGACCTGAGCCAGCACATTGCCGATGTAGCGATAGTACTGGTTCGTCAGCTGGATGTAGAGGTCGTTCCTATGGGTGAAATCGCAGTCATCTGCACCGACCCATTCATTCATCTTTGGAAGGATGTACTTGAGGTTCTTGATTCCGTAGTCGCTGGACTTGATCGGATCGTTGCCCAAGTCCTCAGTCCTTGCGCTCGGATCGTAGGCTCCATAGCTGGCAGAAGTGGTAAGTTGCTGAGCTCCGTAACGGTAAAGCGGATCTCCAGCTTTCTCATCAATTATCTTTTCCGCTATGGCAGCTTCCTCCCAAATGTCCTTCGCACCGACAACCGGTGTGTAGAGCCACTTGATGGCATATTCATCATAGACTCCCAAAGTTGGTGGTACGAGTTTTACTCCTTTGTCCTGAGGCTGGGCGACATAGTTGAAGCGGGCATAGTCCATGATTGACGGAGTAGTGCCGTACTTGGCGGTAAAAGCTGCATTTCTCAAAGAGTCGGTCGGATAAGCAGAAGACGCCCCCATGTTGTGCATAAGTCCCAGAGTGTGACCTATTTCGTGAGAGATGACATAAACCATCGACTCGTCAATGATGTCCTGAGGCATCTTCACCACACGAACTTTCTCATCCACCTGCGAGGTCTGCACGAAACGCCAGTTATTAATGAGTTTGATGACATCGTTATAGACAAGCACGGATGCATTCAGAATCTCACCAGTCACAGGATCCACCCAAGACGGTCCCATCGCATTCATCGTGGCGTCAGGGACGTACCTGATGCATGAATATTTCAGATTGTCAGGATCGAACTGCGGATCCTCTTCGGCAGTCGGGAAGTCACGGACCTGCATCACATCCTTCAGACCTATTGCCTCAAAGGCATGATTCCACGCAAGGACGCCTTTCTTGATAGGAGCCTTCCAAGCCTCTGGGAATGAGTTGTCCACGTACCAGACGATCGGATTCTTCACCGTAACCTTCTGGCCTTTCTGCCAAGCGGTTGTGTCAGAGAGCTCAAGTCTCCAACGTGAGGCCAGCACATAACCCTTGAAACCATCCTCAGCAGAAGTGAGATCGTACTTGACACTACCCTCTCCCGGACCTACAGGGAACACACCGATTCTGGAATCCTGAACACGTGCAGGCATAGGATTCTCCGGCAAGAGCAGGAACGAGACTGTGTAGGCCATCGAGCCGGATCCGACCTTTCCTTTAAGCATCAGGAAAGTCTTCGTGAAATCCACATTGGAATGCACTTTCACAGAAGCGTTGTCACTGAATGCCTTAAGGTCGCTGAACCAGGTGGATTTCTCATCCGCAGCCTTCGTGAGGGAAAAGTTCTTACCTTTAGGAGCCACCGAATTGATGAGTGATGTCACATCGAAGATCACCTCCGAACTGTCCTTACTGGTGGCCTGCACGGCTATCCTTCTCAAGACTTTTGGAATATAGCTACGCTCAAGGGCAGCCTGCATTTCTGGATCGGAACTAGTGGCATTTGTAACCGGTACCGTCAGCACCACAAGGCTGTCCTTCAAGTCAATCTGGAAATATGTCGGCTTGGCGTACTTGTAGCCCACGTTCAGATAGGACGGATTGCTTGTCGCGGTGATCGTGCTTCCCACAAGCATCCTGCGTCCCATCATATTCCTTGGAAAGCCCATGTAGATCTTGTCCTTGGTAGTGCGGTAGAGATTGAAGGTCTTCCCGCAAGCAGAATCAGCGACTTCCTTCATCAGCTTCTGGTAAGGCGTCTGCTTCTTCTTTGGGGCAGGTTTTGATGTCGCCACAGCTTCGGTCTGAGCCTTTTTCTTCTTTTTCTTAAACGGGAACGCTGCCGCGTCTGTGGACGGAACCAACAGCGCGGCGGCGATCAAAGCGAGGATAATGCTCCTTTTTGTCATAGTATTATTTGTTATTATTGATTATCAGTTTACTCTGTACTTGTACAGCACCGAGGCCGGATCATCGCAGATTCCTTCATAGGAGCGGACAAGGGAGTCATCTGAGAAAGAGAAGACGTAGAGGCTCCCCTTCTTGTCACCGGCTCTAGATGGATTGTAGGTCGCCACATAAAGAAGATCCTCTCCATCATCACCCTTGCCGCGCCCTTTGAAATTAGTTGCAATGTCGCGGATCTGCTCACCATCAGGGACTGTAATCGCTGGCTTGGTAGCCGGAGCACTGATCAAAGACCATCTGTAGATGGCATTCTGGAATGTGTAATAGACATCAGCTGAGTGCTTGGTGTTCACGAACTTACTATTCTCATCCATCTTCAGATCAGCTGTAGTGAAGGTTACGGAAGTGCCCCATTTCTTGAAAGTTCCAGATCCACCGACACCATCCGTGTTGCGGATAAGATACTCATTCGGGTTTGCCTTATTCCTAAAAAGAATGTAAAGGCCATTGCTTTTAGCCGTCCTCATCGTTGACATATTCACCACTGAGTAACCACTCTCCGAGTAGTATAATGCTCCGGATGAAGCGTTCCTCCTCAAGCAAAGAGAGTCTCCCGTGTAGTAGATTGTAGTCCGGACAGACTCTGATTTCTCAGAAGTTCTGGAAAGACCTCCGAAGATTCTAGTCATCGGCTTGATGTCAGTCATGTCAGTATAATTTCCCAAAAGCATGTCGTAGCGATAGACGTGGGAATTGTCCCCAAGCATGAATGAGGCAAAACCCGAAGTCGAAGCCAATTCTCCTCCGAAAGCCTTGAAATTAGCCCCTGTGGCAACCATGCTGGCTTTCTGGAACAACTGAAATGTCTTGGCCTCCATGTGCCACATAGTGCCTTTCTCGTCCTTTGTCGCGATAAGAAGTCCTGAATAGTCAACTTTTTTAACTGTGGCATTTGACATATAAAGAGCCACTCCGTTTTTCAGTGTCTGGCCAGGATTGATTGATGAGAACACATCCGGGAATACCTCCTGCTTGCCCGCAGCACTTTCTTCAGAAGTCAAGGTTTTCACGAACGTCAGCCTGCCGTTACCAGCCTGATCATTGCTTAGGATGGCCACTCCCTCATCATAACCAGAGTTGACATTAAGGGTGAAATATTTATAAGACACACTCTCCCCGTTGTCAAGCCTCAGACGTAGGAGGAATGTCCCGATCTTTGAGAAGGTGTAGTCAATGGTAGGTGAAGTAGAAACCTGTTCGATTGTGCCTGCCTTGAAAAGATGATCAGCTATCGTCTTTCCGTCCGCAGGCTGACCGTACACCCACTCGTACTTCACATCAAGCCCGCTCTTGACAGTCAACCCTTCATATTTCAGTTCAACTCCAAGGTCAGCGTTGATTGTGTCTGACGCTGCCACTACGTCTATCGATTCCAATGTCAAGGTCTCTCCCTCATCAATCTTCCAGCAAGAGGGAAAGACAGAAAGAAGCAGAATGGCAGCCAATATACTATATCTTATTTTCTCCATAATGAATATGCTTTTTTAGTTAAGGAATCCGTACTTGCCACTTCTTGGATCGCCCCACCCTTTGAAAGCGTTGATGTTCACATTGTCTGTGCCCATCACCTCAAAGTTAGGATCATCTGGATGCTCCTTGTAGTACTGCTCATAGTACTCGTACAAAGGACAGAAGACGTAAGTCGCCCATGCAGCCATGTAGGTCTGTCGCCAGAACCTTACCATCTTGTTGTTGTCCGCATTAGGCTCCGCATCCAGATTCTCTCCGTAATGTGCCACACAGTACTCGTAGAAGGTAGGGTTAGTCTCAGCCGTCTTGTGGTACAATTCCAACAGTTTGCGGAATTTGGCAGGATAGAAATTACCCAGATCGTAGTCCCATCCCGCTGGCTTGCTGGCTGATGGCCTCCACCATGTTGGGCATGCCGGGTCACCGTCATTGACATAAATCAGCAAATCCGGAGACATGACCGTACTGCTGACTGTGTCAGCCGGAAGCGGCTCAAAATTCTCAAACGGGACAAGCCTCAAGTGAACACCCACATAGCCTCCGTTCTTCATTTCAGGCTGACGCTTAAGTTTAACATTGATTGTCGTGGAAACTTCTCCAGCCGGAATCACGCAATCCTCAACCTCAAAGTCGATGCCTTCCCTGGCTGAAATCACAGGATATTCCACATCCCCAAAAGTCAGCACCGTTCCTTCAGGAGTGTCCACACTTTCCACTTTGAACGGCCTGTCAACATCTGACACATTACCCATCACAAAGACATTCGCTGTGACATCAATTTCGTCCTGCGACAAAAGTGCGAAAGATTTCATGATGGTCTGGATTCGGTCTTGAAAATAGATGTGGTCCTTCTGGGCCGTGTCGTACATCACCCACGTTCCATCACACGAGGCAAGGAACAGGAGAGATACAATCAATGAATATATTATCTTTTTCATCTTTGATCCAATTTTAGTTTCAAATCTCAATGTTCTTTCTGGATTCCCACTCTTCATCAGGGACAGTCAGAGTGTAGGTGGCAGCCACGTCTCCAGGCAGTGTCTTGCCGGAAACGGTCAAGATGTCTTTCTGCTCTTTCTTCATCTCAAACCATGTGAATCCTTCTCCGTAAAACTCACGTTTTCTCTCTTCGAAGAGAAGGTCTTTGGTAAGAGCCTCACCTGACTCCTCTAGGGTCTCACGGCCTCTGGATTTCAGGACCTTGTCAAAATATTCCTTAGCCTTGGCTTGGTCTTTCGTGATGTTCGCCTCAGCGACAATGTAGTACAGTTCCGAAAGACGTATGACATCGTAACCAAGGATAGACTTTCCATTGTAGGTGTTACCACCGGAGATGAATATGTTGTTGACCATCTTGCGGCATGCAGGAATTGAAGGATCGAACCATGCGGAAAGCCTATAATCCGTGCTGGCACCGGAGTTCTTTTCGTAAAGGACGGAATAATCGGATGCCAATCTCAAGGCGGACGAGCCGACAGTCTCAGAAAGAGCGAGTTTCTTCATCATGGTACTCTCGTCACTGACATACAGTCCGAAAATGCTCTCATGAAGATCGAATGTCCCGTTGTCCGGTTGCACGAAAGCACTGGCCGGGCGGAAAGTGAACTTACCGCTGGCGATGACCTTTTCAGCATATTTCTCCGCATTATCAAGGTCATTCCGGCTCCAGTAAACCTTTGCGATTAGGGCCTGGACAGCGTACAAATTCATGTGAGCTATTCTTGCGTCAGTGAATGAGTTGGCGGTGTTGTCTCGATCAACCGGAACAAGCGTAGCATCCTCGGCAAGATATTCTTCAGCCCTTCCAAGATCAGAAAGGATTGCCTCATAGACCTTATCGTAGGAATCAAAATCCTTGATGTCAAAGGAGTATTTGGTGACATAAGGAAGGACTTGCTTCTTCTCCGCATCAGGGGCCCAGTAAGGAGGACCGAAGAGCTTGAGGAGTTCAAAATGAACTAATGCCCTCAACGCCAGAGCTTCACCAAGATAAAGTCCAGAATGCTTGTAGGTGTTGATGTCATCCTCGGCATGCTCGACTATGTTGTTGATATGGTTGATGGCAGTGTAGGCGGATTTCCAGATGTCACGTTTTGTGGCGGTGGCACCCTGAGTGGTCATTTCACCCTCTGCGAGTTCAGAATACTTGTAGTCAGAAGTGGTGAAATTCTGGCTCAACACTTCCGGGAGCAGGTACAGATACTGTCCGTACAGATTGCTTCCAGTCAGTTCGTTATACACTCCATAGAGTGCATCCTCATATTCCTCCGCAGTCTCGAACATGTTGATTTTCTCTCCTTTTGGATGCACATCAAGGAACTTCGAGCATCCGGAGGCAAGAACTGCGACCACGGTAATGATTGTTATGAATATTCTTTTGCTTTTCATTGTCAGTCCTCCTTAATTAGAATGTCGGGCGGAAAATCAGGTTGATTCCACGGCAGTAAGGGTACTCTGTGCCCCTCTCGAACTTCACTGTAGAGATGTGGGCGATGTCCGAAAGCCCGAAACCAACGGCCAACTTGCGGAGGCCAAGTCTTGTGATCGCCTTCGGTGCGAAATCGTACATGACCTGAATGCTAGAAATGTACAGTTCATTACGCCTTTCAACGAATCTTTCTGAGTACTGGGACGAACTGCTAGACGTTCCGATTCCAAGGAAACGAGTGTGGTCGCCAGGCTGTTTCCACCTGTCAGTGAACACTCTACGGTCCACATTGTAGTTAAGGTCAATGTTCTCAACCTTGTTCTTCAAAGTCGAGTTATAATAGTCAGAGCCAAAAGTGTAGGAAGTAGCCACACTGATTGAGAATCCTTTGTACCTCAATGTGTTCATCAACGAACCCTGTAGGATCGGGTTAGTGTTTCCGACTGCCACCCTCTCGTTTTCATCGTATTTGAAAGTATATTCACCATTCTTCTTGATGAATATTTCCTTTCCCGTTGCGGGGTCGATTCCGGCAGAGCGCATCGCATAGATGTCGTACTGCGAACCACCCTCCACAAAGAGGATCTTTGGTTTGGAGGAATCGTAAGGATTGTCAATGTCGTTCTTAAGACCTTCGGAGATCTTACGGATCTGATCCATCACATGGCCTCCGGTCAATGTCACACTCCAAAACCAGTCCTTGTTGCGGATGATCTGCGCAGAAAGCGAGAGGTCAAGTCCTTTGTTGTTGAGCTGGCCGAAGTTCACATTCATTGATGACGTGCCGACAGACGGTGGCAGATTGACTGACATCAGCATGTCGTAGGTCGTGTTCGAATAAAAGTCAAATGACAGGTTGAAACGATTGTCAAGAAACGCAGCGGTAAGGCCAAAGTTATTGTTCAGAGTCCTCTGCCATTTCAAATCAGGGTTACCCATCTGCTTAGGTAGCGCACCGATTCCGGAGACGTACTGGTACTTTGAGTCGTACTGGTAGACGGTACGAGCCTGATAGTAGTCAAAGGAAACGCTACCGGTGTAACCGAGTGAATACCTAAATGTCAATGTGTTGATCCAAGGCAGGTTATCCTTGATAAACTTCTCGTTGTGAAGGTGCCAACCGGCTCCCAAAGCCCAGAACGGTGCGAAACTGTTGTTGGCTCCGAATTTAGACGATCCTGATGTCCTGTAGGAGCCATCCACAAAATACCTGTTCCAAAGACTAAAGTTGGCGTTGGCAAAGAAACCGACCGCTGTTGCCACCCTATCCGTTCCAGTAGGATGCCCGGTAGGGTACGTCAAAGCAAAGGAAAGATCCGACAATTCGTCTTTTATGAATCCCTTAGCAAGGAACGATGCACTTTGCTTGCGGCTGTACTGAATGTTGCTACCGGCACTGACACGGAACATAGACCCTTTGGAATCCAATGATTTGCCGTAATTCACAACAATCTTTCCGTCAGTGGTAAGGCCATTGCCAGTCGAGAGACTGTACTGGCCCTTGTCATTCAGGGCACTGTTCTGGTACTTGGCCCTATCTGGCGAGTCGTAGTTGTCAGAACGGTTCCATGTCAGATTCAAGTTAGCCTGACCCGTCACATAGAGTTCTTTGGTGATGTTCCATCTTCCAGACAGAGAGTTTGTCCATGACTGATTCTGACTCTTGCCGAAGCTTGACAACGTGGCATCATACAAAGGATTTGCAGTCTTATAGGAGGACGTGCTGAGCGGATTGAAATAGTAACTCTTAATGTAGTTTCCATCCTCATCCGTCATCGGGTTGTAAGGATTCATTCTTGAGTACTGAGAGTAACTTCCATAAGGAGAGTCAACACTTCTGTTCAATGAAAAACTGTTCTTGTACGAAAGTGTCAACTTGTTGCGGAGGTGATAGTTGATGCTGAAATTCAGTCCCAAATTCCTTCTGTTATCCCCTTTCATAACGCCATAAGTGTCACCGAAATTGGCATTCGCGCGAAACTCCAACTTCTCACCCCTCGAACTTAGAGCCAGAGAATGAGAGTGACTTAACGGCACACGCAAAGGAGCGTGGAGCCAGTCCGGGTTGACGCCCTTGCGGATCAGCTGAAGTTTGTAGTCATAAGCCTCGTCCATCGAGCCGTCAGTCGTGTCATACTTTCCTGCAAGTCGCTCGATTTCAAGCTTTTCAGCAGGGCTACAAAGATTGAACGAACTAAGGTCCGGAACGCTGAATCTCGGCACGAAATTGTAACTGAGTCTCAGTTTTCCTTCTTCAGAGCGTTTCCTCTCAACAACAATGACACCGTTGGCTCCTTTCTCGCCATAAAGAATCGTGGCAGAGGCGTCTTTCAAGACATCAATTCTCTCGATGTCAAACATGTCAAGGTCATAGAGTTCCTGAATGCTTATCTCAACACCGTCCAACACGATGAGAGGGTTGTTCACTCCTTCCTCACTCTCATTGGAAATCAAAGTGTTTGATCCACGAATAAGGATGGATGGGACAGCGTTAGGGTTTGATCCGGCATTGTTGTTCTCCACCAGCACCATGCCCGGAGTCAGAGCAGCGAGACTCTGCATCAGGTTGGTCGATGAGACAGCCACCAACTGGTCACCACTGATTGTCGTAGCCGCACCTGTGAACGTCTCCTTTGTCTGGGTGTAGAAGCCGTTGACTACCACGGCGTCAAGGCTGGAAGTCTTGAGCTGCACATTCAACCTTGTCGAGGTGCTGACATTGAACTCCTTGGATTCAGTCCCAATGAATGAATATACAAGAATGTCCGACTTGCCCGGACTTCGCTGAAATGTCAGGGAATAATTGCCGTCCGCGTCTGCGGATGTTCCAATTGATGTCCCCTTCACGAGCACGTTAGCTCCGGGGAGCGGCTCATCGTGGTCGTCCGTGATTCGTCCTTTGATGGTAATTCGTGGGTTGCTCGATGCTCCGGAAGCGCTCTTGCCCTGAGTGTTCTGAGCAAAGGCACTGTCCGCGAAGCCGGTGAACGACAGAATCGCACACAAAGAGAAAATCAGAACTCCAAACCGAAAGCCAATTGTCTTCGTTGACTTTTCTGACTTCATAAACATTGAATAATTATTTGTTAAACTTCGTTTGGATGCAAAGTTATGCAAATAATAATTCTAGTGCAATCAGAAGGCATCCCTATTTATTGGTATTTATGGTTGAATCTTTAGTCGATTTTAGCTATAACTAAAGATTGCCAAGCGCCAAAGAGGACGAAAGCATAAAGATTCTACTTTCCGTAGCGGGATAAGATTGGGGAATAGGCATCGATTCTGCGGTCACGGAGGAACGGCCATCCCCTGCGGACATATTCAGTGCGGTCGAGGTCGATTTCAACGACCTTCACTCCTTCCTCTTCAGTGCTGAATTGGGCAAGGATCTCGCCCTGTGAACCAGTGGCAAATGAATATCCCCAGAAATCAAGGCCGATCGTGTTGCCAGAAGGGTCGTCCTCGTGGCCTACACGGTTCACTGTGATGACAGGCAATCCGTTAGCAACCGAATGACCTCTTTGGGCCAGCTGCCAGGCCTGCCTCTGGGTCTGCTGCTCTTCCTTGGAATCCGTTCCAACGCCACCTATGGCTGTTGGATAGATCAGCAGCTGAGCTCCGTTCAGAGCCATCAGCCTAGCGGCCTCTGGATACCATTGATCCCAACAGACCAGCACTCCGAGGGAGCCAACAGAAGTCTGAATAGGTTTGAAGCCTAAATCACCCGGTGTGAAATAGAACTTCTCGTAGAAGCAAGGATCATCAGGAATATGCATCTTGCGGTACTTGCCTGCAATGCTGCCGTCCTTCTCGATCACGACAGCTGTGTTGTGATAAAGGCCAGGAGCGCGCCTTTCAAAAAGCGAAAGTACCAGTACTACTCCAAGTTTTCTGGCAAGTTCTCCGAAATATTCAGTAGAAGGCCCTGGAATGGTCTCAGCTAGGTCACAAAGAGATGCATCCTCCGTTTGGCAGAAATAGACCGAATTATGCAGCTCCTGTAGAACAACCAATTGTGCACCTTTGGCAGCACACTCGCAGATGTTCTCAGTAAGTTTGGCGATGTTCGCCTTGATGTCCGTAGTGCAGCTCTGTTGCACCATTCCCACTTTCAAGATGTTCATGATGATATTCTTTTACATTTTATGCAGCCTGCTCAGATTTCCGAGCATTGCAACCTGCAAAGTTAGCAAAAAACAAAAAGAGAAGAAAGTACAGACTGCACAAAGGCCAAAAGGCGAAGGTCTAGCCAACACGGCCAGACCTTGATGAATAATCGTTTAAATGATTAATTCAACTAACTGAAGAATATACTCGATTTAGAAATAATAGCGGGCACTGACGCCACCATAGAAGAGGCCATCGGTCCAGATACCACCGTTACCAAACATGATACGAGGGCGCACATCGACCGAAAGCTGGAGAGGGAATTTGAACTTGTACTCAAGGCCGACATTACCGAGAACTCCTGCGTAAAAGACGCTTTCTGAAGGCCACATGTAGGCCGAAACACCAGGACCGGCATAGATTCCCCAAGTTCCGACCGGAGTCCAGTCCGGGTTGGCAATCATGAAGTTGTAGGTAGCATCAACGTGGAATGCATCGAAAGCGTAGCCGTCAAGACCGACCTCAATCTCTGCGAAGTTCGGCCCTTTGATCGTGTGCTCGTAGGAAAAGTCAAAACCCCAACCGGAACGGATACCGATAGCTCTTGGCTGTGCGCTTGCAACCGCAGCGAATCCCAAAATAGCGATGATAATCAACAATGTCTTTTTCATAAAGGTTTGAATTTAAATGTTAAACTTAAAATTTTATGCAAAAGTACTCAGGCTTTGACTATTTTCAAAACAAGCATGGTAGTAAATTTCTTATAATCAAGAAATTTACTACCATACAAAATAATTTACCAGCAAATTTACTATTCGCTCGATTTTGTCCTGCAATCCTCACCTTATTTGAAGCTCGAGTGCTTCAAGGCGACACCGTAGCACTTGTCGCCACCATTCGCGCTACCGGTATTCATCGTCTTGCCGCTTACCGTGTAAGACTTCTCTTCATTGGTTTCGGTGTTGAAGAGTGTGAACTTTATCATCGCGTTCTCGGCATTCAGGTAAGAATAGTAAAAGGCTATTCCATCCTCTTCCTGTATGCCGGCAGCGAGTCCCGTGTAATCCAGATTACGCGACAACGTCAGATAACTATCTTGACGATTATTAGGATTTGGAGTACGATACAACCCAAAAGAGGAAATGGTGTTGATGTCCGTACCAGTGGTCTCGTTCCTTACCCTCAGACACCATTTAGACGCGTCACCCGTCAGTTGTCCGTCATCATTCTTGACAAGCACACGGAAAGTGGTCTTGAACTTCCAGCCTGTCAGTTCGGCCGACAAGGTGTTCTTTTCCGCATCATAAGAATACCAATGGTGCTCATAGAGAGAATTACTACCGATATAGGCCAGCATCGGGCGGATGGACGGTTTTTTCGAAACGCCATCCACCTTGACAGCTTTTAGGGTGCTGTTCGCTATGTAATTAATATACGTGTCCCCATTGGAAGCATAACACTCTATGCCGTTGAGTCCATCATAAACTACAGTGAAGCGGCCTTTTGATTTAAGGTAACGCTTGGTGTCAGCGTCCGGTCCAAACGTAATCCATTTGCCACCATTGTACACGAGCTGGAGCGGAGAGACAATCCAGATATAGTTTTTATTCTTATCATACGTAGGCCACTCATCAAACCAGATAAACAGCACGTCCCCATCCTGCCAGCCCTTCTTGGCAGCCTTTGTGTCAATGCCAGAATCAAGATCAGCCACGGTGATGTCGAATTTAAGTTCACCGGTATTCGGAGTCTCAGGTTCTGGAGATGCTGCAGTCTCCTTGTCGCATGAGCAAAAAGCGATGGACAAAGCCATGACAGCTATCAATGAATATAATCCTTTCATGTTCAGCCCTCCCAAATTACCATTCAACATCATCATTGTCCGAGAACGGGTCGCTGACTTGAAAGTAACCATCCTGCAAGCCGCTGTCATGGAGCACGTCCTGCTCCATCTCCATAACCAACACCTCAGCTAAAGGTGCAAGGTAATTTCGCCTAACGTTGTGTGTGTGTGTGTGTACATGCCGTTTCATTGTTAATTTGATTATTAATTTAGTATGAATTCCATCAAGTGTAAACTAGACACAAAAGTAGTCAACGATGGCTTAAGGACAAAAAAGCAAGGGTAGTAAATTTCCATAAAAGACGAAATTTACCACCCTAAAACGCGTATTTACCAGCAAATTTACTATTCGTTCGAGTTTGCCCTGCAATCTTCCATGAACTCTGTTGGAGTTTGACCAACAACTTTTTTGAAGTGATGATAGAAATTTTGGGAGGTGCCGAAACCGAGTTTAATTGCAAGTGCGTTCATCGAGACGTCGGGGGTGGTCAAGATGATCCTCTTCGCTTCCTCGATTCTGAGGTTTGCTCTCCAGACACGGAAGTCTTGAGTCAGGACGTTCTGGAAGTACCAACGGAAGTAACGAGGATCGATGCCTGAACGCTCGATGATGTAGTTTCTATCGCGGTCTGGATTGAGATAGTCCTTGCTGGCGACATATTCATCAAGAGCGACTTGAAGTCTCTTTTCCTGTTCCGATGAATCATTGAAGTCTGAATCCGAAGCAAGAGTCTCTGGTTCAAGCTTCGGCTCAGGTCCTGGTTCTACAATCTCTTCAGCGGAAATTTTAACCGCTGGCAGATAGTAATCCGATCTGATGATGTAGTTGATGAAGCGGGTGGCGAACCAAATGTAGAAGGCCATGTAGCAGCACATGAAGGCATTATAGACGGACTGAGGAACTGTAAGGGACAACATCGCTAACACCCCGACCGCTAGGGCCGCGATAAAACTGTTCCTAGCCCACTGGAGCGGCCGTTCATATTCCTCATCATAATAGTCCTTGACCTGCCTGACGAATTTTTTGTAGCATCTTTGGAACAATGCCGTGTAAAGGAGGAGTTGGACAATGACTGCCGCGACAGCCACGCAGGTGACTATTGGTGAATCCGCCAGTGAATCCGCGACAAGGTAGCAGACTGAGCCAACGGCCACGAGAGCGATGTTGACTAAGGTTCTGCGTGTCGTGACAAGAGATGGCTGGATCATCGTTATCAGCGTGAAAGTGAACAGCAAGGATTGGATGGACGCCGAGACAATCGTGGCAGCGGTGATGTCATCCGAATCATTCAGCCCGAAGAC